>JAJFVE010000147.1 GCA_021371965.1 Planctomycetaceae bacterium | reverse complement strand
CATCACGTCGCGGATGACATTGTTGCGGATCGTCGTGCCCGGCGAAATGCCCCGCGTGTACACCCCGCCCATGTCGTTGAGCAGGTTCTGCCCGATCTTGTGTACGAGGTTGAATGCGAAATCGTTGTGATGCCCGAAGTGTGGCCCGTACGTGCCCGACCAGCCCAGGTTCACGCCGCTGTAGTAGTGGTCGTAAATTTCGTTGTGCTCCAGCGTGTTGTGATGGGCGTGGCCGACCCACAGGCCCACCGCTCCCGGATGCACGCGCCCGCCCTGGGCTAGCAGGCAGTTGCTCACGACGTTGTGCGAGGCCACCGTCTCGTCGCTGAGCTGCGCCTTGGTGCCGTGGAGCGTGTCGGCGTCGCCGTACGAGCCGATCTTGATCGCCCCGGCGCCGGTGTCGAGCACCTCGCAGTCGACGATGCGGTTGTTCTTGCAGCCCAGGCCAAGCTCGATGGCATACTCGCCCACGTGCTGGAACACGCAGCGATTGAACAGGCAGTGGCGAATGCCCTCGGCCGCGACGGCCGCGGGGTAGGGCACCTCCGCCTGCACGACGCTGCGGCCGCGAGGCTCGAGCGACCAGTCGGCGTGCTCGAACGTCAGGCCGGCGAATTGCACGTGCTCGACGCCGTCGAGGCGCATGAGCTGCGTCAGGCGGGGGGCGATCACGTAGGTCCGCTGCGGCGTTTCGCCCTCCATCGGCACGTACGTCAGCACGCCGCTGGGGCGGTCGAGGTACCACTGGCCTTTTTCGCCCAGGGCTTCCTTGACGTTCTCGACGAGGTATCGCCGGCCGGCCTCGAGCGACATCCACCATTCCTGGATGGCGGTGGGGCCGGTGAAGGTCACGGCGCTTCCCTCGACGGCGGCGATGTGCAGGCGCGAGGTCGTCCACGAGTGGAAGACGATCACCTCAATGTCGCCGCGATTGGCCCAGTCGGCTTTGATCTGGCCGTCCTTGAAACCGAAGCGGTCGTAACCCTTGCCGCCGGCCGCGGGAGTTTCCTTCAGCGTGCGGGCGATGAGATAGAAGCCCTTGCCCGGCAGGCGCGGGCGGAATCGCCGCTGGCCGTCGACGAACAGTTGCATGAACGCCCACTTGCCCTGGTCGACTTCCGGCAGGCGCACCTGCCACCACCCGCGGGCGTCGATGGTCCAGCCGTCGATGACGCGGCCGCCGCTGATCTGGACTTTCTCCTGCGGCCAGGGGCAATAGATCGTGGGCGAGTCGGCGGTGCCGCTGTCAGGGCGGTCCAGCTCCAGCGTTGCATCGAGTTCGTGGCGTCCCTGGCGGAGCATGACGATGACGGGGGTCTTGCGCGCCGGCTGGGCGGCGCGAATCTTTCGCACAGCGTCACGGGCGGCTTGCAGCGTCGCCAGAGGCCCGTCGGTGAAATCGGAATTGCGCTGGGGCAGCGTGCCGCTCCACGTGTCGCGCCCGTCCGGGGAAAGGTAGATGTCAGCCGTGGGAGGTTCCTCCGCAATCGCGGCGGCGGTCATTGTCGTCGCCATAATTAGAGAAATCATCGTCAGGTTGGAACAGATCATCCCGCTATTATGCGCTGAAGTCGCACCCGTAGCACGGGCATCTTGCCCGTGAGTAGCATGGGCGTCTCGCCCATGCTCCGGGTGTGGCATGGCCGTCTCGGCCATGCTCTTGTTTCTTGCATGGCCGGGACGGCCGTGCGACTCACGGGCGAGACGTCCGTGCCACTTCGTACGCGCCGACGGTCTTGCCGTCGTCAGTGCGTTTGGCCATCGAGCAGGGGTGAACGTACTGGAACGCTGGGACGAAGCTCACGCCGTCGGCGGCTGGCAGTTGAGCGCCGTTGTTGACGCAGGGCGAGTCGGCCTTGACGTGCAGGTTCCACGTGGCGCGATCGACGAACTGGGGGTCATCGGTGACGTTGGATTTCAGTTCGGCTTTGGGATAACTGCACAGTTCGCCGCGGCCGACGAAGATGTTGTTGGCGATCAGCACCGGCGGCTCGACACTGCGGGATCGAATGTTCACGAAGATGCCCTTGCCCAGCTCGTTGATAAACGTGTTGTTTATTACGTATACGGAATTGGCCTGGTACTTCATGCCCTCCTCGCCGTAGGCGAGCATGCTGGAGTTCTGCGACTTGGGCCCCTGGTGAATCACGTTGCCCATGATTACAGCCTTGCCGCCGTTGGGCAGGTTGATCTCATAGCTGCCCGAGCCGGTCTCCTCCTCGGCGATGCGGTTATAGAGGATGTGGTTTTCTCGCGCCCGCGACTTGAGCAGGTGCCCCTCCTTGGCGCGGTGCGTGTAGTTGTAGCGGAACGTCAGCTTGCCGATGGCGGATATATAAAGATTGTGCGACTGCCCGCGCAGCCCACAGCCGGCAAACTCGCAGTGCTCGATGAGCATCTCGCTGCGCGGGTCGCTGCCGCCGCCGAGGATGCCGTTCTCGCAGTCGCTGAACTTGCAGCCGCGCACGGTGAGGTTGCGCCCTTCGGCGCGGATGCCCGCCCCGTTGTGATCCTTCACGCGGGCGCCGGCGAAGTCGATGTTCTCGACCGTCACGTTGTGGCCGCTGACGACCCAGATGGCCTTGCCGTTATTGATGCTGCCGGAGCTCTTGAGCAGCGGCTTGCGACCTTCGGCGTCTACCAGGCCGCGCAGCGTCAGCCGGTCGCGGCGGACGGAGCACCAGTCGTTCTGGTATGTTCCTGGGGCAATCTCGACGGTGTCGCCCTTATTAGCTGCGGCGATGGCGGCAGAGGGCTTGGCATACTTTTCGCCGGGCCCGACCTTCAGCGTGCGCGGCGGCGGGGCCTGCTCCTGCGGCTGATCCTGCTGGGCGATGGCCATTCCAGCCGCGAGGCAGCAAGCCGCGGCGATCCACGCGATGGTTCTCAAGGCGACCATGAGTGCTCCTCGATTTCCGCTGAAGGCGTCTTTATATCATAGTCTGATGTAGCACGGGCGTCCCGCCCGTGAGTGGCATGGGCGTCTCGCCCATGCTCTCCGACCTTTCAAGGATCAGGGACATGGGCGTCCCGCCCATGCTACTTTCAGTTGGCGCTGTTGCCCGGCGGGCGCTTTCCATAGAATGGCCTGCATGCTGATACGCACAAAGATCATCGCGACGATCGGGCCGGCCAGTGCGTCCGAGGCCACGCTACGGCGGCTGGTCGAGGCGGGCGTGGACGTGTTCCGGATCAATTTCTCGCACGGGGCCAACGAGCAGCGGCTCGAGGTGCTGACGGCCATCCGCAAGATCGAGCGGGAGATCGGCCGTCCGCTGGCGGTGCTGGGCGACCTGTGCGGGCCCAAGATCCGCGTGGGCCAGATCACCGGCGGCAGCGTGCTGCTGGGCGAGGGGCAGAGCCTCATCATCCAGCGCCAGCCGATCATCGGCGACGCGCAGCACATCTCGACGACGCTGGCCGAACTGGTCGACCAGGCCCGACCCGGGCAGACCATCCTGCTCGACGACGGCAAGATCCGCCTGCAGGTGACCGAGGCCGGCGACAAGGACCAGATCGTCTGCACCGTCCAGCGCGGGGGCGTACTCGCCTGCGGCAAGGGCGTCAACCTCCCACACACGACGCTGACGTTGTCGTCGCTGACCGAGAAGGATCACGCCGACGCGGCCTGGATCGCGGCCCACGACTTCGACTACGTCGCCCAGTCGTTCGTGCGAAAACCCCAGGATATCGAGGACCTGCGAGGCGTGCTGGCCGCCGCCGGGCGGCCGCTGCCCATCGTCGCCAAGATCGAGAAGCCCCAGGCGATGGACGCCATCCAGGACATCGTCGCGGCCGCCGACGCGGTGATGGTCGCCCGCGGCGACCTGGGCGTCGAGATGGACCTGCCGGCAGTGCCCGTGGCGCAGAAGACCATCGCCCACCACTGCGCGATCCAGGCCAAGCCGTGCATCATCGCCACGCAGATGCTCGAGTCGATGACCGAAAACGCCACCCCCACGAGGGCAGAGGTCTCGGACGTGGCCAACGCCGTGCTCGACCACGCCGACGCGGTGATGCTCTCGGGCGAGACGGCCGTGGGCAAGTACCCCATCGAGGCCGTGACGATGATGAACTCTATCGTCAGCTCGATGCAGTCCTATCACGACCGCACGCTGCGGGACCTGAAGATTCCGCCGCGCCACACATCGGCGACGACCGCCGCCCTGGCCGACTCGATCCGCGACATCACCGCCCGCGAACCCGTCGCGGCCATCGCCGTCTTCACCATGACCGGCAAGACCGCCCAGATGTTCTCCAAGCACCGCCCGTCGTGCCCGATCCTGGGCCTGTCGCCCAAGGCCGACAGCGTGCGGCGGATGTGCCTGTACTACGGCGTGCTGGGCCTCCAGACGCCGATGCTGACAAGCACCGACGAGGTGCTGGCGACGGCGACACAGTTCGCCCTGCGCCTGGGCGTGGCCGCCAAGGGCGACAAGCTGGTGGTGATCTCGGGCCAACCCTTCGGCATCCCCGGCCTGACCAACACGCTGGTGGTGCACACAGTGCAGTAGCCGGTGAAGACTCCGGCCGGTGCGAGACCTCGGGTGCCATGGCAGCCGTTTCCCAGCCGCCATATCCCTGAGGCCGCGCCAAGATCTCTGTGGCAAAGCTTCTGCTAATCTTCCACTTCGTGAAATGTCAACTCGTCAGTGTCGGTGTCCAGGATGGCCACCGTCAGCGGCCTCGCGTCGTACAGCGCGCCGGGGTTGATGACCCGCGTGATGCCCACGCGCTCGTCGCGCGTGTCGTGCGTGTGGCCGTGACAGACGTACGGAAACTGCTCGTCGTCGATCAGGTCCGACAGTAGCGAGGGGATGTGGCCGTGAACGGCCGCGAGATACTCGCCCTCGCCGATGGGGACCTCAATCACTTCGTCATGATACCGCACGTTCCAATGCCGGGCCGCGGCCAGCAGCGCCGGGCGGTTGCGGTCCATGTTGCCTGCGACGAGATGCGGTTGCGGCCGCCCGGAAGGCCCCATCGCCAGCAGCTCGACGTCGTCGAGCGAGCAGATGTCGCCGCAATGGACGACGGCATCGGCGTCGGCGGCGATGAAGATCTCCATCGCCCGCCGCAGCCGCACGCTCTTGCCATGACTGTCCGAAACGATTCCGATCTTCATATCGCGATTGTACCTGCGGGAAGTTCAAAGGTCGAAGTTGAAGATGTAGACAGTCCGCCATCGGGGGCGCAAATAAGCGGCCTTGGCCGAAGGGACGATCCCTCCACAGCGGCCAAGGCCGACTATCCAGGAATCCTCCCGAGGAACATGGCCACGCGGGCCTTGAGTCGGGAGGCTGGGTGTTCCACTAATCAACATAGGCCACGAATCGGCCGCAGGCAAATTTGAGTGGCGATAATTCTTCGATGGCGTGAAATGCCTCAGTCATGGGGGGGATACGATGGCATAAAGAAAGTTCAAAGAATCGGGGAAACAACCCGCCGAGCAAGCCGAAGATCCCATGGGGACTCGACCGCTGCCAAAACGGGATGCGGACGCGCCTCAGATGGAACCCAGCGCGATCTGGGCGAACTCCAGATCGGCGGGCGTCGTGATCTTGATGTTGCGGGCATCGCCGGGAACGACACGAACGTCAAACCCGGCCTGCTGCACCAGGTGCGCGTCGTCGGTGGCCGTCGCGCCGGCGGCGTACGCGCGGCGAAGAATGTCCAGGCGGAACACCTGCGGGGTCTGGGCTTCCCACAGACCGCTGCGGTCGACGGTGGCCTCGATCACGCCCTCGGCGTCGACCCGCTTGACCGTGCCGTGGATCGGCCAGGCAAGAATCGCCGCCCCGCCCCGCGCCGCCTCGGTGAGCACCGCATCCAGGCACGCCTGGCTCACGCACGGACGCACCGCATCGTGTACGCACACCAGCTCGGCCCGCCCGTCGACCGCCATCAGGGCCGCCCGAACCGAGTCGCTGCGCATCGCCCCGCCGGCGATCAGACGCACATTCAGGCCCTCCAGCTCTCCGCCGAAGCGCTCGCGCACGGCCGCCATGTCGTCGGGCGAGACGGGCATGAGAATCTCCAGCACCTCCGCCCGCGCCGCAAAGACATCCAGCGTGCGCAGCAGCACCGCCCGCCCCTGCAGCGGAGCGAAGATCTTGCTGACGGGCCCGCCGAACCGTTTGGACGCCCCGGCCGCGGGAATGATCACCGACACGTTGCGCATGGCCCACATCGTAGTGTCCCGCCGCCGCCGGAACAATGGCGCCGCCGCGACTTTTCCTCCCGGTAACTCAGGCATTACGCTGCCGGCACTGCCGACACGTTGGTAAAATGATGAAGACGACAGTCCCCACGCTGCGCCCGAGGAGCGATCTTGGCCGGTATCGCCGACAGAGCGACGTACGAACTGCCCTTAGCGCCACCCGCGTCGCGCCGCGAGGAGGCCGACGCCGGCGACGCGGCCATGCCCCAGGACATCCTCGGGCGAAACGTTATCATGTTCTGCCGCTTCCGCTGGCTGGTGGCGGCGGTGCTGGCGGCCGCCGGCGCCGCTACGGCTATCCCGCTCGTCATCGACTCGCTGGGTCTGCGCGGGGCGATGCTGTGGCCGTGGGTGCTGGCGGCGGCGCTGGTGGTGGCGAACGTCGGCTACGTCGGCTGGGCGCGACGCGCCGGGGCCGCCCGCGCCAACGCCCAGGTCATGCTCTGGGCGCAGATCGTCGTCGACCTTCTGGTGCTGACGGCCGTGGTGCATTTCATCGGCAGCCTGGGCACGTTCGCGGCCGGGGCGTATCTGTTTCACATCATCCTGGCGTGCATCTTCTTTTCGCGGCGGCAGAGCCTGGCGGTGGCGCTCGTGGCGGCGGGAATGTTCATCGCCTGCGTGGCAGCCGAGCAGTCGGGCCTGGCGACATCTGCAAGCGTGTTCGCTCAACCGGCGCCGCGCGGGCTCGGGGCGGTTAATTTCGCCCTGATGATCGCCTTCATGATCGTGGTGTGGTATCTGGCGTCGATGCTTTCGGAGCTGGTCCGCCGCCGCAGCCGCGAGCTGGCGGCGGCCAATCGCATACTCGAGCAGGCCCGCCAGGAGCGCATGCGTCACATGCTGCAGACCACGCACGAGCTCAAGGCGCCCTTCGCGGCTATCCACGCCAACACGCAGTTGCTGCTCAAGGGCTACGCCGGAGAGCTCAGCGAGGCGGCGATGCCGATCGTGCGCCGCATCGACGCCCGCTCGCGGCGCCTGGCCAACGAGATCCAGGACATGCTGCTGCTGGCCAATCTTCAGTCGCTCAGCCAGCGTGCGGCCGCAATGGTCGAGCTGGACCTGGCCGGTGTGCTGGCCTGGTGCTGCCAGCAGGTGCGCGACCGCGCGGCCGAACGCGGCGTGACGCTGATCGAGTCGCTGCAGTCCTCGCCCGCCCGCGGCGTCGAGGAGCATCTCAAGATGCTCTTCGGCAACCTCGTCACCAACGCCGTGCTCTATTCGCGCCCCGGCGGGCAGGTGCGCGTCAGTTGCCATCGCGACGAGAGCGGCCGCGCCGTCGCCTGCATTGAGGACCGCGGCATCGGGATCGAGCCCGACAAGCTGTCGCGCATCTTCGACCCGTACTACCGCACGGCCGCAGCCGCACAGCACAATCGCGAGTCGTCCGGCCTGGGCCTGGCGATCGTGCGGGACATCGTGGCGATGTACGGCATCCGCCTGAAAGTCTCCAGCGCCGTAGGCGAGGGCACAACCTTTGAAGCCACGCTGCCGCTGGCGTCAGACCAGCCCCCGCCGCCAGCCGACGAGATCGGAGCAGGACCATGGCGTACATACTGATCGTCGATGATGACGAGGACTTCGCCCAAGCCGTCGCAACCGTCATGCGGGCCCTGGGCCACCAGACCCGGATCGCCGCCAGCATCGAGGCCTCACGCGAAACCCTGGCCCTGCGACGCCCCGACCTGCTCATCCTGGACGTGATGTTCCCCGAACGCCGCGCCGAGGGCCTTGACCTGGCGCAATCGCTGGCCGACGACGAACAGTTTCAGGGCCTGACGATCCTGATCCTGTCGGCCGTCGACCCGCGCGGACCGCTGGGCTTCGGCGCCCAGCACGCGCCGGGCGCGCTGCTGCCCCATGCGGATTTTCTGGAAAAACCCGTCGACCTCGACGTGCTGATCTCGAAGGTCCAGGCCCTGCTCGCGCGGTGACATGGGCGGGACGCCCATGCTACTGACGGGCAAGATGCCCGTGCTACTTGATCTGCTCGGCCAGCGCTCGGGCGGCCGCCGGACCCTTGCCCGAGAGCTTCAGCACGTACCAGGCGGCCATGGCCGTAGCGCCGGGCTGGGCCGGGTCGGGATTGTCGACAATCTTTCGCAGCGCCGGCAGGGCCTGGGGCTGATTGAACCGCGCCAGCGTCAGCGCCCCGTCGAAGACCACCTCCTGATACGAGCTGGCAATCAGCACCCGCGCCAAGCCGATGCATTCGGGGTTGGTCGTGCGCATCAGGGCGGCCCCCACCATCCGCACGCCACTGCCGTAGCGTCCGGCGGCGATCTCGCGCAGGCCATCCGTCGCCGCCGGCGTGCCGAGATTAATCAATAGCGTCGCGGCCATCGCCCCGCGGATGTGGTCGGCTCCGAGAGTCGCGCCCGGGGCGTCGAGGCTGCGAATGTACGCCAGCAGCGGCGCCACGTACGCCTCGGCCAGCGGGCCTCGGTCGGCCATGTCCTTGCGGGCGCACTCGACGACGTAATCGACAACGATCGGGTGGCCCAGCTTGAGCGCCGCAGCCGCGGCCGCACCGGTCTGGGCCGCTCCGTCCAGCCGCGCCAATTCCAGCCGCACCAGCACGGCCACCGACGGATTGTCGTTCGAGGCCAGTATCCTCAACTGCTGCTGAGCCTGCGGGCTCTTGGCAACGATCTTGAGCAGGTAGATCTTGAAGATCGTCATGTCCGAGCCCTGCAGGGCCGTGCGAACCGTCTGCACGTCGCGCGGGGAGAGTTCAGCCAAGGCAGCATACGCCGAGACGCGCACCGGGGCGGCGCGGTCCGACTGCGCCACCTGTCGCGCCAGTTCCAGACCGGCGGCGATCTTGTCCTGCCCGATCTTGCGAACCAGCAGGCTCACCACCGCGTCAGAGGTGTTGGCGTCGGCCGCCGCCTTGAACAGATCGTCCTTGAAGTCCTCGATCCCCAGCTTGAGTAGCGCCAACTGCGCCGCGGTGCGGATGGTCGGGTCCTTCGACTTGACCAGCGACCGCAAGGCCGGAATGGCCTTGGCCCGGCCCTCGCCCTGGGTGAGCATGTCGGCCGCCAGCGACCGCACGTTCTCGTCGCCGACCTTGGCGATGACGTCGAGCAACTCCTGATCGGTCAGAATCTTCAGCGAGCTCAGGTGTACCAGCGCCCCGGCGCGGATCTCGTTGCTCGGGTCGTTCCAGACCCGCTCCTTCAATGCCGCCCCCGCCTCGGCGCCGCCGCACTCAGGCAACGCCTCGACGGCGAAGGCCCGCAGCTCGCGGTCGCCGCAGCGGCTCAGGGCGGCAAACACCGGTAGCAACGCGGGGTCGCGAACCGCCCGCAACGCCGGAAGAATGCTGCGAGTCCTGCCGTTGTCGGCCAAGGCCGCCGAAAGGTAATTCAGGGCCGTCATGTAGTCCTGCCCCGCCGCCCCGCCGGCAGCGCACGACAACACAGAGGCGGCGATAAGAACCGCCCCGGCCGCCCCGATGCGACGACTGGACCACTGGGTATGATGCATCATGATGTTTCCTGCCCGCCGAAGCGACCGCCCCCAGCCCCGGCGAACCCGTAGAGTACCACATCTGCGCAAGAATGGAATGCCCCGCCTGCCATGGCGCAGAATCAGGTGGATGATTTCTCCAACCGCTCGGCAATCCAGACTTTGATGATGTTTACTCTTCGCCCGTCCAGCGTATGGCCGCGACGGCCGTGCCGCGGTATAATGAACGTGTTCGATGCGTGGAAGACCGCTCCGGCCGCGAGGCTGGGGAGGAAAGTCCGAGCACCACTGAGCCACGGTGGTGGGTAACGCCCACCGTCCCGCCCGTTTCGGCGGCGCAGGATAGGGAAAGTGCCACAGAAAAGATACCGCCCCGAGCGGCCCGTCAGGGCCGTCGAAGGGTAAGGGTGAAATGGTGCGGTAAGAGCGCACCGCGCCGCTGGCGACAGCGGCGGCATGGCAAACCCCACCGGGTGCAAAGCCAAGCAGCGATCGCAAGGTGCGGCTCAGGCCCGTCTGCGGGGCTCGCCCCGCGGACGCGATCGTGGGTAGGCTGCGTGCCGCAAGCGGGTCCGCCCGCGTGCGGCAGAGCTCGTCGGCAACGGCGGGTCCAGATAAATGGTCTTCAGGCGGCCGCGCCGGCCCAGGCGCCCCTCGCCGACAGAACTCGGCTTACAGCGCATCGAACAGGGCTTTTTTAAAACAGGAGCCGGTGCAATCATTTTCGCTCGGGGCGTTACCTGATAGCCGATAGCTGGGTCGCTGGATCAAAAGCAGCGGCGATGGGTGTAAGTCTGAATAATCAGAATGACAACGCGAATTGCCAAATTCTCTTCAGTTGAATCAGGTGGGCGGTCGATATCGATAGTGGCCGGCCACGGTGGCGGGCTGATTAAAAGGAGCGCGATCATGAAAGTCTTGATCATCGAGCCCGACTGGCGGTTTGCACGGCAGGCGACGGCCTTTTTAGAATCGCACGCACACCTGACGATCCACGAGACCACCGCGGAGGGCGGGCTGGCCAAGGCGGGGCACTGGCAGCCAGACTTGGTGATCGCGGCCGACGTGTTCGCCGACGAGGGGCTGCTGGAATCGCTGGCGGACCTTCCAGGGCGGCCCGCGGTGCTGCTGACGGGCTGGATGGACCGCTACGACGTCGCCTGGCGAGCCTGGCAACGCGGCGGCAACGAACTGCTGATGAAACCAGTCTTCCGCTGCGAAGAGTTGCACGGGGCCATCGTCACGGCGATGGAAAACGCCACTGCCGGCACGCGAGGAAGCCAACTGCCGGCCACCGCCACTGCATGACAACGGTCAGAGGAACGCCCAGCCGCGGCGGGACGGGGGGGGAATCAGCGGCTGGGGGGGGCAGCGCAAGCCCGTCTACGAGACGGGCTTTTTTTGCGCATCGGGCGGAGAAATCTGGGCCTATGCGCGCGGGCTTGCATATGATAAAGTTCTTCAGGGGAGCGAGAAATTCAAGGCATGATTTTTGGCGGCATTCTAATCCTGGTTGGGTTGGCGATGATGCTTCTGGGCGGCAGGCGGCTGGTGCGCTGGCAAGGCGGCAGCGGCGATGAATCGTTCAGCGAGTCGGACTGGTACGACTCGAGCGCCCGCGAGAGTTCCAGCGATCCCAAGTACCCGATGCTGCATTTCTTCGCGACGATTCTGGGCCCGATCATCGCCGGGGCGCTGCTGATCGTTTTTGGCCTCTTGGAATGGAAATGGGATTGACGCGGTCCGCGATCCGTGGCACACCGGGCCTTCAAATGTTGTCCTACGGCCAGCTCCAGAATGGCCTGAATTCCGGTATAATGTCTTACTTGAACATGTATATGTCCGATCAGAGCATTGACTTGGGCGGATGACGCGAGTAGACTTCTTGAACACCGCGCTCGGAGAGCAGTTGCCGTGACTGATCTCTGAGTGTCCTCAGGCGGCTGGCCTCTCAAGGGTCAGCCGTCTTTTTTTGCCACTGGCACTGCGGCCTAGAGTTAAACTGACATCGTTGATTTGTTCGAGACCCGTGGTTCCGCGGGGCAAGTTCCTGCATCTGGACCTGTGCACGCAGACGATGCCGCCCGACCAGCGCGAAAAGGGCATCTATGGCGCCAAGGCCAAGCGCGGCAAGGGCAAGGTTCAGGGCCCCATCGCCGGCATGCTGCCCTACTCCAAGGATACCGAAGGCCAAGATGCCATAGACATCGCTGGGAAACCTCTTCTGCCTGTGTCTTCGTTTCTACCTCGGTGCTCTCTGTGCCTCTGTGGCAAATCTTGTTCCTCCGCAACCGCCCGTGGCTGCTGGGGGGGATTTCGCAGTACGCGGTCGCTGATGGCGTGTTATATTTCTGTACTGACCGGTCAGTTTTCCCGGAGTGCTCCATGGCCCGGCGAGGCCGACGGCGGGAAATCATGGCCGCAGCGGAAAAGCTGCTCACCACCCGCTCGAGGAGTTCCCATGAAGAAGGGCATCGCTATCGTCATCGCCGTGGCTGCACTGGCAGGACTGGGCTGGCTGATCTACCAGCGCATGCAGGAAACGGCCAACGCGCCCCAGGCGCGTCGCGGCGCGCTGGCGGTGCCTGTCGAGATCGCACCGGTCGTCAAGGCCGACATCCGCGACGTGGGCGATTTCAGCGGAACCCTGCTGCCTAACGTCCAATTCGTCATGGCCCCGCGCGTCGGCGGGCTGCTCGTCAAGCTTACCGTCGATGTCGGCGACAGCGTCCAGCCCGGACAGCTCATCGCCGCCGTGGACGATGAGGAATACGTTCGCCAGGTCGAGGCCGCCAAGGCCGAACTCGACGTCGCCAAGGCCACCGCGGAAGACTGCCAGACGCAGCTCGATGCGGCCACCAAGCAGTACGATCGCATCAAGACGGTATACGAGAAGAAGCTCGCGTCGGAACTCGAGTTCGACACCGCCGAGGCGGCCTTCAAGAGTCAGCAGGCCAAGTGCCGCCTCGCGCAGGCGGCCGTGGCGCAGCGCGAAGCGGCCCTCAAGGAAGCCCAGGTGCGCCTGGCGTACACGAAGATCCACGCGGTCTGGCAGGCGGACGAGTCCGCCACGACCCGCGCGGCCACACAGCCCCGCGTCATCGGCGAGCGGTTCGTACACAAGGGCGCCATGCTCTCGCCCAACGACCCCATTGTCTCGGTGCTCGACATCAACACGCTCAAGGCCGTCATCACCGTTATCGAGCGCGACTATCCCAAGCTCCACATCGGCCAGGAGGCGATCATCGACACCGACGCCTTCCCCGGCCGCACGTTCACTGGCAAGGTCGCCCGCATCGCCCCGCTGGTGAAGGAGACGTCGCGCCAGGCACAGATCGAGATCGCCGTGCCCAATGACGATCGCGTGCTCAAGCCCGGCATGTTCATCCGCGCCCGGATCGTCTTCGCCGTGCATCCCCAGGCGACGGTGGCGCCGCTGTCGGCGCTGGTGCGGCGCAACAACCGCCGCGGGGTCTTCACGATCGATCCCAAGGAACTCAAGGCCGTCTTCGTGCCGGTGACCGAGGGGATCGTCGAGGGCCAGCAGGTGGAGATTCTCCAGCCGGCCCTGGGCGGCCAGATCGCGGTGCTCGGCCAGCACTTGCTCAACGACGGGGCCGCGGTGATCCTGCCGGGCCAGGAGCCCGCGGCCTCGCAGCCTCGTCCGCGCAGGAAGGGGGCTCGCCCGTGAAGATAGCCCATCATGCGGTGAAGCGCCCGGTGATGACGACGATGGTGGCGCTGGTGGTGATTCTGCTGGGCGGGATCTCGCTGTCGCGCCTGCCGGTAGACCTGATGCCCGACGTGACGCGCCCGCGAATCAGCATCCGCACCACGTACGAGAATGCCAGCCCCGAGGAGATCGAGCAGCTCATCACGCGCCCCATCGAAGACGCCGTCAGCGCCACCCCCGGCGTCGAGGAAGTCACCTCGACCTCCAGCGAGGGCAACAGTTCCGTCCGCGTGTCGTTCAACTGGTCGGCCAACATCGACGAGGCCGCCAACGACGTCCGCAGCCGCCTCGACCGCGTGCGATCGCGCCTGCCGGAAGAGGCCGAAACCCCCGTGCTGTGGAAGGCGGACCTGGCGGGCTTCCCGGTGCTGATCCTGGGCGCCTCGAGCGACCTGGACCCCGTGCGCATGCGGATGATCATTGAGGACCAGATCAAGGACCGCATCGAGCAGGTCGCCGGCGTGGCGGCCTTGGACATCCGCGGCGGGCTCAGCCGCGAAATCCGCGTCAGCCTCCTGCCCGAAAAGATCAAGAGCCTGGGCCTGCCCCTCGACAGCGTCATCGCCAAAATCAAGAGCGCCAACCTGAACCTGCCGGCCGGGACCATCGACCGGGGCAACTATGAGGTCACCGTCCGCACACCCGGCGAGTATGTCGACGTGGAGGAATTGAACAACCAGGTGATCGCGACGCGCGGTCCGTCGCTGGTGCGCCTGCGGGACGTGGCCGTGGTGCAGGACACTTCTCAGCGCGTGCGCCAGTACGTCCGGGTCAACGGGCGCAGCGGCGTAATGATGTCGGTGACCAAGCAGAGCGGGACTAACACCGTCGACGTCGTCGACGGCGTGCGGGCGGAGATCGACCGCATCAATCACGACCTGCCGCAGATCCACCTGGTGCCTATCATCGATTCCTCCGATTACATCCGCCGTGCTATCACCAACGTCGGTTCCAGCGCCGTCTACGGCGGTTTGCTGGCGGTGATGGTGCTGCTGCTGTTCCTGCGGAACATCCGCTCGACGATCATCATCGCCGTGTCGATCCCCATCAGCATCGTCGCGACCTTCGGTCTGATGTACTTCGGCGGCATGACGCTGAACATCATGACCCTGGGCGGCCTGGCGCTGGGCGTGGGCATGCTCGTCGACAACTCCATCGTCGTGCTGGAAAACATTTACCGCCTGCACGAGCAGGGCATGGCCATCGAAGAGGCGGCCATCGAAGGCACGCACGAGGTCACGGCGGCCGTCTTCGCCAGCACGCTGACGACGGTGGCGGTGTTCCTGCCGGTGGTCTTCATGCAGGGCATGACGGGCATCATGTTCATGCAGATGGCCACGGTGGTCAGTTGCGCCCTGCTGTGCTCGCTGGTCTCGTCGCTGACCATGGTGCCGATGCTGGCGGTCAAGATCCTCAAGCTCCAGAAGTCGCGGAAGGGCTTCATCGCCTGGATCTATCGCGCCAGCGAGGGGTTCTTCAACTCGCTGGAGCAAGGGTACAAAGGCATGCTGCACGTCAGCCTCGCCCATCGGCTGACCGTGGTGATCGTGGCCGTTGCCGCCATCGGCGCCAGCGTGCTGCTGGTGCCCCTGGTGGGCAGTGAATTGATGCCCAACACCGACGAGTCGGAGGTGCGCATCACCGCCGAAATGGAGGTCGGGACGCGCCTGGACATCGTCGACGGGCAGATCCGCAAGCTCGAGGCGATCGTGGGGAAGATCGTCGGCAAGGACGCCAAGAGCGTCGTCGCCTCGGTCGGCGCCGATTCCTGGCACGGAGGCAGCGCCAGCCGAGGGGAAATGCGCGTCGCCCTGGTGAACGTCTCCCAGCGCAACCGCTCCAGCGAGCAGATCGCCGAGGAACTGCGAAAGGCCCTGGTGCGAAAGATCCCCGGCCTGGACGTCCGCATCCGCACCGGCCAGGGGCTCATGGGCCGACTCATGGGCAGCAATGACGAGAAACTCGAGGTCGAGGTTCGCGGGCACGACATCGCAACGGCCGACGCGCTGGCGGCGCGGGTCGCGGGCTTGGTGGATTCGGTCGAAGGCGTCACCGACGTCAAGATCAGCCGAGAATCCGGAACGCCCGAGGAGCTGATCGTGATCGACCGCTCCAAGGCGGCCGACCTCAAGCTGACCGTCCAGCAGATCGCTGAGATGCTCCAGACGCTGGTCTCGGGAACGCAGGCTGGCTACTTCCGCGACGCCGGCAAGGAATACGACATCCGCGTCATCCTGAAAGACGCCGAGAAACGCGACCTGCAGGACATCCTCGACCTGACGATCACTAACGCCGAAGGTCAGCCGGTGGCGCTGCGCAACGTGCTGAAATCGGCCCCGCGCCTGGGACCGGTGCTGATCGAACGCGTCAACCGCCAGCGCGTGGTGACGGTGCAGGCCAATACCGGCCAGCGCGACATGGGATCGGTCATCGCCGACGTGCAGACCAAGCTCGCCTCCGTGCCGGTCCCGCGCGACTTCACCATCGCCTATCGCGGCGACTACGAAGAGCAGCAGAAGAGCTTCGGCGAATTGTTGCTGGCCATCGTGCTCTCGCTGGTGCTGGTCTACATGGTGATGGCCTGCCAATACGAATCGCTGCGGGATCCGTTCGTGGTGATGTTCTCGGTGCCCCTGGCCGTCATCGGCGTGGTGCTGACGCTGCTGCTGACTCACACCACGTTCAATATGCAGAGCTACATCGGTTGCATCATGCTCGGCGGCATCGTCGTCAACAACGCCATCCTGCTCGTCGACACCATCAACCTGCTGCGGCGCCGCGACGGCATGGAACTGCGAGCGGCCATTGAGGAGGCGGGGCGGCGCCGCCTGCGACCGATCCTCATGACCGCCCTGACGACGATCCTGGGCCTGCTGCCTTTGGCGCTGGGACTGGGCGACGGCGGCGAGGCCCAGGCCCCGATGGCCCGCGCCGTCGTCGGCGGACTGGCCACCTCGGCTCTGATCACCCTGGTCTTCGTGCCGGTGATCTACTCGATCTTCGAGCGCAAAGCGCACAAGACCCCGCTGACAGACCCGGTGGATTAAGCCGCTGAGGTCGCCGCAGACGCTGAGGCTGTAAGAAGTGGACGAAATGCTACTGCCCGCCGCGGGCAGGCTGCGTGGCAGGCGACGAGGCCGAGGCGGGCTGAGAGGCGGCCACCGCTGGCGATAGCACCGCGGCGCCTTTAGGGACACTGGCGCCCAGTGCGGCGGCCGTCTCCGTGTCGATCAGGCGCTTGCCGTCTTTTTCGTTCAGCACGCCGAACTCGCTGCAGTAGTCCCACATGGCCCAGCCGATACCCTGGCTTTCCAGAATCTCCCGCACGTCTTTGAGGTACCGGTTGCGGTCTGCCGGCGGGGCAAAACGCCCGAAGCAGCCGAACTCGCCACACAGCAGCGCCACCTTGTGGCGCCGCGCCCAATCGACCGCGGGCTGAATCTGCCGCTGCAGGCGCTGGCGGTTCCACCGCTCCAGCCCATAAAGCCGGGCGTATGCCCGCGGGCCACCCTCGGCAATCGACGCCAGCAGCGGGGCCATGATCTCCGGCGACGAAGGGTACGGGATGTTCTTATAGTTGTGAATCTGCCACATCATCCAGTTCGCGCTCTGGTGCGTGAACTGAACCGGGTCGTAGAAGTGGAAATCGTAAACCACGTTGCGATCCTGGAGCGGCTGACCGGAGACGAACCCGGCGATCAGATTCCATCGTCCCCCGGCCCGCATGTTGGACGAAGCGATAATCGTGTGCCGCGGCGCCGCCTTGCGGATACGGGCCGCCACGACCGCCTGAAGCACGTCCCACGCACGCTGATTGTCGATCGAAGGTTCATTGAGCACCTGGATGAAGACGGTCTCGGGGCTTCGCCTGGCCAGATGGGCGGCGAACGTTTCGCTGAACCGCACAAAACCCTCCGCCCACGCGCGATCGGTGAAGAGTCGGAACTTGGGCTCGTCGTTGAAATACGGGCACACGATGACCGCCAAGCCGGCGGCCGCTATCTTGTCCAGCGCCTCGTCCAGCAGCGCCAGGTGTTTTGCGTTCAGTTCAGCAGGCTTGCCCGCCACGATCAGGGCCTCGGGATCCACCGGCACGCGGACGTACCGAAACCCCATCTGCTGGATCAATCGCAAGTCGTCAGCCGTCACGTGCGACTTGTATCGCTTCTCGTCGGGCGGGAGCTGGGCAAACCACATCGACAGGTTCAGCCCTCGCGTCAGCCGGGCCAGTCGCGAGGCGGGTACGCCTTGCGGCGGCGCGGCGGGCTCATCGGAGCGGGAGCCGGCACAGATGATCATGAGGCACCCGATGGCCACTGCGGCCGCACGCGCCTTCGAGTATCTACCCCAGTTCATCGCTACTCTCCCCGACAGCAGGTTATCCCTCATCGGCCTCAACGAACGCATGATACGGCTGGCCGCGGAACGCCGCAAGCCGCAGCAGCATCGGCTAGCCCAACTTCCGCAGTTGGCGACGTAAGTGCTTTATTATCAAGGGCAGCGCCCTGAAAGTCTTCACTACATCGCTACGAAGCAGTCAGCGGCGGGGGCATGATCTTCATCCTCGACGGCAGGTTCAGGCCCAAACGC
>JAJFVE010000117.1 GCA_021371965.1 Planctomycetaceae bacterium | reverse complement strand
TTGCCCGCGTCGGCGAAGGCGTGCGTCCATTGGCCGGCGCCTTCGAGCGGCCCGCGCACGGCGACACCGACGCTCAGGCCGGAGGCGGCAGCAACCTTCCACTGCGGCAGCTTGCCGCCCGCCCACGCGTTGAGCGCCGCGGCGCCGGGCCCGGCGATCATCACCACGCCGCCGTATGGACGCAGCATGCGGAAGACCTCGCTGGACGGCATGCGTGGCGCGGTGCCGGTTCGCACCGCGGCATCGGAAACGATCAGGTTCGCGAAGTAAGCCGGATAGGGCAGATTGCCGGCCGGCATATGATGCACGCTGACCCTCTGCCCGTGCAGGCGCGCGCGGCGCAGGGCCGAGCGGGCGGCCCTGACATTGGCCTCGTCAGCCTCAACGGCGATCACCTGCAGTTCGCTGTGGCGTGCGATCTCGTATGCCAGCCGGCCAGTGCCCGCATCGAGCACGAGGCAGTAGCCCTTGCGGTCGGGCAGGGCGTCGAGGGCGGCCTTGGCCGCGGCGGCGTAGCGAGCCGTCAATGCATCTTCAGGAAACGCCGCGTCGGCGCCGGCGGCTTCCTGCACGAGGGTGCTCTTTGCAGCCCCGGGGGCGAAGCAATGAATCGTCCCGGTGTCGGTGCTGACGAACAGCCGTCCGCCGCTGACGGTCAGGCCGTACGCCTTGCCCGAGACGGCGGCCGACCAGAGCTCCTTGCCGTCGGCAGTGCTGTAGGCCCGCACATGTCGGTCGCCGCCGGTGATGATCGCGTTGCCCGCGCGGATCATCGCACAGGTGGACGAAGCCGGCACCTGCCAGCGGCCCTTCAGTGCCGGCTCGATTCCCTTGGGCGGGAACTTCACCGAGCTGCGCTGCACGGCGGTGAGCGTCTTCTCTGCCAGCAGGTAGAGGCTGCCCTTGTCGGTCGTCACATGCAGGGCGTGGAGGAAGAACTGCTTCTTGTCGTCGCCCAGCGGCGAGACCTGAAACCGTGGGGCCGACTCGCCGCTGCTGGAGATGAACAGCTCGCCCAGCAGCATCGAGTTGCACCCGCCGCCGTGGGGGTTGCCCGCGTCGGCGCCATCCTCGCGCCGCACGATCCGCGCGCCCGTGCGGCCGGTGGGCAGATAGATATGCTCCGGCCCCAGGATCGGGTGTCCCTGGGCGGTGACGTCGATGGTGCGCCGCCAGAGCTTTTCGCCGGTGGAGGCGTTGAGGGCGCAGAGGTAGACTTCGCGGCTCTTGAAGACGCCCGCGGCGAAGTACACCACGCCGCACTGCACGGTCGGCGCGCATCGCACCGCCCAGAGCGAGATCATCCGCTCGTTGCCCGGCAGGCGCGCCGGGCCGCCGGCGCGGTACGACCAGATCAGCCGCCCGTCGGCGGCGTTGAGGCAGTAGAGCTTTCCGTCATCGCTTCCGACATACACGCAGCCGTTGGCGAGGGTGGGGGACAGGCGCACCGGGCCTTCCGTCGCGAAGATCCAGCGCGTCTTGCCGGTGGCGGCGTCGACGCAGTAGACGCTGTCGTCGCTGGAGGAGCCGTAGTAGACCGCCCCGTCGGCCGCGACGGTGTAGAACGCCCAGTCGTAGGTCATGGTGGGGTAGAGCTTGGGGATTTTGTGGAACATGTCATCCGGCGCCGGCGCCGGCCATGCGGGCGCCGGTCCGTGCAGGGGCTTTCGCACCCAGACCTCGCCCATCGGAAGAGCCAGGGCCTCCTCGGTCGAGGCGCTGCGCTGATTGTCGGCCCGATAGGTGGGCCATTCGGCGCCGGGGGCAGTCGTGGCCAAGGCCGCAACGGCAGCGGCCAACCCGAGGCGGAATGCGAGGAGGAAACCGCGTGGCGCCATGATGAACTTCCTTTTGGAGAACGATGCTCTGCTCAACGCAACTCCGCCGCGAATATTGTAAAGGATTGGCCGCACCAGGCAATCGACAATTGCCTCAGGCGTTATTACCATATTGCCCCGAGCCGCCGACGCGGCAAGAAACACGGAGCTATGCCATGAACCAGACCGCCACCAAACCTTGGATCAAGAACCTGAACTTCTGGCCGCTGTTGGCCGGGCCGCTGGCCTTTGGCCTGATCATGCTGCTGGGGCAGTTCGCATGGAGCTTCGGGTTCTGGGTTCCCGGCGAGGTGAACCACCACTATGCCATCGTCAAGACCGTCTGGACGTTCAACGACCCGGCCAACGGGCTCAACGTGCGCCTGGATGAGCTCGGGCCGTTCCTGCTGCTGGTGGCGCTGGCGGCGTATTGGATCAAGTCCATCCTCACGCGCAACCCGCTCTACCTGGTCCTGACGCTGATGACCGGTTCGCTATTGTGCCGCGAGATCCATTTCACCGGCATGGACAAGGCCATCTACGTCCTGGGTGTGCTGGTGGTGATCACGCTCATCGCCTGGCGCAAGACGCTGGTCGCGCCGCTTGCAGACTGGCGGCACAACTCCTGGCTGATCGCCGCCGTCGTGACGTATGTGCTCAGCCAGGCCGTCGCGCGCGGGGCCTTCAAGTTCATCCCCGGCGTGCGGGCCATGCACCTGCAACTCGAGGAAGGCATCGAGACCGCCGCACATCTGGTGCTGATCGTGACCAGCCTGGTCGGCTCGTGGCGGCGATACAGCGTCACCGCCGTCCCCGCCGGGGAGCTGGAAGAACTGCCGCAAGTGCCGGCGACCGCCCAAGCATGAAGTCCTGTCGCGAACAAAATGGGTGCCAGACCTGAGGGATCCCGCCGCTTGCGGCTTGGCATCTTCTGAACCGCCGCTATTTCTTCATCCACCAGAGTTGGTTCCACCGGACTGGACCGGTGTTCCCTTGCGCCGCGCCGGGCGTGCTGCGCCCGCGCTCGACGTAGCTCGTCAGCAGCGCCTGCAGGTCCGCGGCGACGGCAGGTTGCTCGTCGATCAGGTTGCGGCGCTCGCCGATGTCGGCAGTCAGATCGTAGAGCTGTCGCGAGGGCAGGTTTGCAGCGTCTTTAGACCCCGGCTGTGGATGGCTCCAGCCGCCCGAGCCGGGGCACATCTCGAGCTTCCATCGCCCGCGCCGGATCGACAGCGACCCATCGATCGACGTGTGAACCGTCGCTTCTCGCACGGGTGAATCCACGCGTCCCTGCCACAGCGGAAGATTGCTCACCGAATCCTCGCCGGCCTGCGGCGGCACCGGCAGGTCCAGCAGGTCCGCGCAGGTCGCCAGCAGGTCCGTCAGGCAGACGGTCTGATCCGTCGCCGACCCCGGCGCGATCCCTCCCGGCCAGCGCATGACCAGCGGAATGCGGTGTCCGCCTTCGTAGATGTCGGCCTTGTGACCGCGAAAGACATAGCTGGGCCGGTGCCCGACCGCCGCCAGCTCCTCGAAGTTCGCCATGGGCGAGCATCCGTTGTCGCTCGTAAAGATGATGATCGTGTCGTCGGCGACGCCGGCGCGATCCAGGGCGGCCGTCAATTGCCCCATTACGTCGTCGACCTGCAGGCAGAAGTCGCCGTACTCGTTCGTGCCGGATTTGCCGCGGAACTGGGGCAGAGGCAAAATCGGCGTGTGCGGCGCCGGCAGCGGAAAGTACAAAAAGAACGGCTCGCCGCTCTTGGCGGACTGGTCGATCCACGCCAGGGCTTTTTCCGTCAGCTTGGGCAGCACGTCTTCATGCTTGAAGTCCGGCGCGATCGCGCCCTCGCGCCACATCTGCTTGCCCGTGCCGGCGGCGATGTGGCCGGTCGGCAGCGCCGTGACGCGGTCGTTCTCGACGTACACATACGGCGCCATGTCCAGCGACGCCGAGATGCCGAAGAAATAGTCGAAGCCGACCGAGGTTGGCCCGTCGGCGATGGGGCGGCTGTAGTCGACATCATCTTCCTTGGCCGAGCATTTCGCCCACGTCCACCCGAGGTGCCATTTGCCCACGCACGCGGTGCGGTAGCCCGCCGTCTTGAGCAGCGACGCCACGGTCATCCGCCCGCGCTCGATGAGCGGGCCGCTGAATCCGAAATTCACGCCGCTCTTGAGCGTCGATCGCCAGTTGTACCGCCCGGTGAGGATGCTGTACCGGCTGGGCGTGCAGACGGCCGAACTGGCGTGGGCGTCGCGAAAGATCATTCCCCGGGCCGCCATCCGGTCGATGTTCGCCGTGCGAATCTTCGACTCGCCATTGAGGCATGACACATCGCCATATCCCATGTCATCCGCCAGCACGTAAACAATGTTCGGTTTCTTCTTCATGAGCAACCGCCTCGCAATAACAGACCCAGCCGCCGCCACCCCGGCGACGACCACGCCGGCCCCAACACCTTTGAGAAATTGCCGCCTGGTGAACATGCCACTGAAGATATCGATTGGCGGCTCAACTGGAAACCCTCAGCATCGCCAGGGGGACGTAGAACTTCTGGTAGTGCTTTCCGTCGCTGAACCGGTGGGCGCGGGGGTTTTCGACAAGGACGGTCGCGCGGGTGGTGATGCGGTTGACTACGCCGTGGAACTTGCGGCCTCGGAAGTCGAACTGCACGTGCTGGCCCGGGCGGATGTCTTCTTGCGCCGCTTGCGGCTTCGCGGCCGTGCGCCGGACGTTCAGGGCGTGCGTGTGGCTGCGATGGGCGAACAATCCTCCCGCCAGCTCCATGAATGCTTTGGTCCCGCAGCGCGAACTCTTGCCGCTGAGCAACTGCGCCAGGTGAACGATCTCGTGCTCCATGATCCGCATCATCGCCTCGAGGCGGTCGCTGCACGGCCGGCCGCAGACTTCTACCGGTTCGTCCGAGAACCGCATCGCCCGCAGGAGCATCGCGGCGCTGATGGCGATCTCGTATTGGGTGGTCTGGGCGGATCGCCCCCGCCCGCGGCGATGCACGATCGTCTTGCCGCCGGCGCGCGTCATGCGGCTCGAGAGCCTCAGCCGCAGCGAACGCCCCGTCTGCTCCGCTGCGCCGGCCGCCAGGGCGCCGCCAAAAAACTCGCGGTCGTACAGATCGAACAGCCGCTGCAGATCCCCCTCGCCGATGCAGTCGAAGTTGCCCTGACGGACATTCCCCACCCCGCCAAGGATGGCCGCGCGGATACCCGCCACGCGGGCGGCGGCTTCCAGCGGCGAGACGTTGGCAGAACGAATCTCCATGGATGCTTTTTATCGTGCGCAGAGCACGCCCGCAACGGTGCTCCCTACTTTTCAATTTCGCCCGGCCGCGGGATTTCTTATCCTGCTCCACATGACAAAACGCACCAAAGTGTTTCCCGGGGCCGACGAGCGCACGCCCTCGCGGGCGCAGTATTTCTCGTGGATCAACAACACGTGGGAAGGTTCCACGCACGCCCAGACGCTGGTCAATCTCGACTACTTCCGCTGGCTGCGCGACGAGTTCGGGATGCAGCTCGATATCTACGCCTGGGACGCCGGCAACCTCGACACCAGCGGCCGCGGTTACTGGAAAGACGACGCCGCATTCAAACGTCGCTACCCGCGCGGGCTCAGGCCGTCTGTCGACAAGGCCGCGGAGATCGGCTGCCGCATGGGCATGTGGCTGGGACCGGACGGTTTCGGCGATACGCCCGCCCAGGCCAAGGCGCGCCGCGAGTTGCTCGTGGGCCTCTGCCGCGACAGCCACATGGCGCTGTTCAAGTTCGACGCGGCCTGCGACGGCCTGCGCAAGGACAAGCAGGCGCTGCTGGCCGACACGCTCGCCCGGTGCCGCGCTTACAGCCCGGACCTGATCGTGCTCAACCACCGCATCGACCTGGGTCCGGCGACGCCGCACGCGACCACATACCTCTGGGAAGGCGCCGAGACGTACATCGACGTGCATATGTGCAACAAGACCACCGCGCCGCACCATCGTGCGGGGGCGCTGGCGCGAGGCCTGCCGCCAAAGCTCGGCCGCCTGACCGAGGACCACGGCGTGTGCCTGTCCTCGTGCATGGACCGCTGGGACGACGACCTGATCCTCCAGGCGTTCAACCGCTGCCTGATCCTCGCGCCGGAAATCTACGCCAACCCGTGGCTGTTGCGCGACGACGAACAGCCCACCCTCGCCCGCATCTATAATCTGCACCGGCGATACCGCGACATCCTGGTCCGCGGCATGGTGCTGCCGGAAGAAACGTACGGTCCCAGCGCCGTCTCGCGCGGCGACGCGGCCACGCGGTTCGTCACGCTGCGAAACCTCACGTGGGAGACGAAGACGTACCGTGTGAAGCTCGACCGCAGCATCGGCCTGACCTCCCGCGGCCGCGTGGAGCTGCGACGGCTGCACCCGCACGAGCGCGTGCTGGGCCGGTACCGCAGCGGCGCGACGGTCGCGGTGGAAGTCGAGCCCTTCCGCGCGTGCCTGATCATGGCTACGACCAAACCGTGCGATGAAATAGGCGTGGAAGGCTGCGACGCGGACATCGTTCGCGATGTGCCCGGCCGGGCCGTCGAGATCACGCTGCGCGGCCTGCCCGGTGAGACGGCGGCCGTGAAGTTCGATCTGGGCGGGCGAAGTCTCAGCCGCGCGGAGCTCGATGGGAAATCTCTGTCCGGCGCAGTGGACGGCAAGCCAGTGCGCGTCACCTTCCCCGGCCGCAGGCTCAAGCAGGCATGGCATCGCAAGCTGTCGGACCTTGAGCCGCGCCGCGGCGTGCCCGCCGACGCCGAGGCGCTCTACGAGGCCACCTGCTTCGCCGCCGACAACGACGCGATGGAAGTGCGCTCGCTGCGCCGCGCGGAAGCGACCCGCCACGCGGCCGTGCAGAAGGCGCGCGATGCGTTCTTCAATCAGCCGCTGTTTCGCGACAAAGGCGGCTGGGACCGGTATCTGTTCGACGGCGATCCCAAGACCGTCTTCGGCGCCACACGCCGGGAGGGATACATCCCCAATCCTGGCCCGATGGCGCTGCGGATCGATCTGGGCAAGCGAACGGCTATCGACCGGATGGTCATCCGCTGCAAGAGCGGCCAGCCGGGTGCAATCGCGGAGTGGTCGGCCGATCTGAAGACCTGGACCGTCGCGCCGGCAACGTGCGCCGCGGGCAAGCTTGTGATCTTGCTGCCGGGTCGAACGCCGCTGCGGTATCTGCGCATCGAGCAGGGCACGATGATTCCCTCGGACGCGCAAGGATTCTTCAAGGGCAAGCCTCTGCCGCGCCAGCGGTGGCGCGCGTCGAACCAGTTCGCCCCGTACCGCAGCCGCCCCGCGCAGGCATGGTGGGCCGCCCCGGTGACTCTTGACGAAGCCGCGCCGGGCAGCTTCCTCTGCATCGCCATGGAAGGCGACCACGGCCGCGACGGCGTCTGGGCAGCCGCCCGCGTCAACGGCAAGCCCGTGGGCTGCCCCGACCGGGCCGTCTCGTTCGACAGCAACATCTGGGAAGCGGATTTCGGTCTGCGCCAGGTGGAGTCGAACTACACGTACTATCTGCCGGTCACGCCCGACATGATCGGCGCGAAGATCGAGGTCATCGCAATGTCGCTCTGGCTGGGGCGCCAGAACATCCGCCCGCAGGTGTGGATCACGAGCCTGGACCCGACGGTAAGCCGCACGCTGCGGCTTGAGTGAAATCCAATGTCGGGTGCCGTGGCGCGCAGGGCCGAAGGCCCGAAGAGCCACGATCCCTGACCGTTCAGCTTTGCTATGGCGGTCTGTTCACTCCGTCGTGGCTGTCGGGCTTGCGCCCTCCCGCCACGGCACCCGGGCCGGTCTCCATGGGCGAGACGCCCATGCTACGGATGTCGGCGCAGCTCGGTGGGGCAGACGCCCAGGTGTTGGCGGAAGAGGCGCGAGAGGTGGAACTCGCTGGACAGGCCGACTTGTTCGGCGATATACCGCAGCGGCCAGGGGGTCGAGATCACGAGGCTGCGGGCCCGCTCGATGCGCATCCGCCGCACATCTTCGCCGGGCGTGCACTGGGCCAGTTCGCGATAGCGGCGGATGAAGTGATACTTGCTCAAGCTGGCCCGGGCGGCCAGGTCCGCCAGCGTGATCCGTCGGGCCAGGTGCTCCTGCACGTAAAACCGCGTCTGCGTCACCAGCGTCGGCTGCAGGCGGGCCGCCAGGTGCGACAGCTCGGCTACGATCGCAGCGATGATCGCCCGCGTTCGCGCTCGATCGCCAGTCGTGCCGGCTGCTCGGTCCTGATCGATCCATCGCAGCATTTGCCGCACGCGGCCGTTGTCGTCGTGCGTGCAGTCGGCCAGCGTCCAGGACTGGCCGGAGTACGACAGGCACAGCGTGGTGGCCGGGTGCCGCGGGTCTGTCCACTCGGTATGCGGGATGCCCGCGCGGTAGAAGAGCACGTCGCCGGCCCCGGCCGTCAGGACGCGCCCGTCGATCTCCGCGCGCATCGCGCCGGACTCGACAGCAATGATCTCATGGTGCTGATGGGCGTGGCTGGCCAGGTGCCACTGGCGGTCGTGGCGGATCGTGGCATAGTGGAGGAATGTGATGCCGGCGGCCATACCGCAATTATATGTATGGACTCCGCAATGGCAATCATGGACTCATGCAGCGGGGGGCATACAATACGCCGCTGTCACAGGAACCCGCTCACGGCGGCGCGGGCGGACGATGTGGCAATATCGTGCATCCGGCGCCAAGGGTGCCACGCACAACTCCGTTGTGCGTGTCCCCGAACTTGCGGCCCTTTTGGAGAGTAGCCATGAAAGTTTGTGTCTCGTCGGTCTGCTGGTGGGGTGACGATCGCGTGTCGTTGATGAAGAAGGCCGCGGCCGCCGGGTTCAAGGCCATCGAAATCCTCACCTTCCCGGAAAAGGAAATCTGCAAGCTGCACGGCGACCTGCGCCAGCTTAAGAGCTCGCAGCTCCGCCAGGAGCTTGCCGATCACGGCCTGACGCTGGCCGGGCTGCACCTGGGCGCCATCATGACGCCCACCGAGGAAAAGCGCCGCGCCCAGACCGACTACTGCAAGCGCGGCCTCGAGGTGGCTGTGGACCTGGGGGCGGCCGTCATCGTTGAGGGCGGCCCCGACCGCGCGACTGAGCCGATCGAGCCGTACATGAAAAGCCTCGAAGAGCTCGTGCCGCTGTTCGAGCAGACGCCGGTCAAGCTCGCGCTGGAGAACCATTACCGCAACTGGCTGCAGTACATCCCGGACTACGACTGGGTCTTCTCGCGCATCACCTCGCCCAGCGTCGGCATGACGCTCGACACCGGGCACTTCACCAGCGCCAAGGTAGACCCCATTGAGGTCGCACGTGTGTTCGGCAAGAAGGTCGTGCACGTGCACATCAAAGACCACATCGACACGCAGTCGGTGGCCTTGGGCGAGGGCAAGACCGATAATTTCGGCACCGTGCGAGCCCTTCGCGAAGCCGGATACGACGGCTACCTCAGCCAGGAAGCAGAAGTGGCCGACCACTCCCGGGCCGACCAGGTGGCACACGATGGGTTTAAGTACATGCAGAGGCTTGTGCAGGCCTGAAGGCTTGCCCAGGCAAATTCCAGACTACAAACCACAAAATACAAACAAACAACAAATGACAAAACAGCAAATCCGAAAAGGGCAAGATGCAAAAAGGGCAAGATGTTGTTTTGAGAGCTGTTTCTTGTTGTTTGTGGTTTATCTGTGATTTGGGTTTTGTTGTTTGGGATTTGCCGTCCACCGGAAATGTTACGCGCTCGGGCGCAGAAGGGTCTGGAGTAAGGAAATGACAAACTTCGCCAACATAGGCTTTGTCGGCTGCGGCAGCCATGCCACGAACAACCTTTATCCGATGCTCAAGTACTCGCGCTGCCGCCTGCAGGCGGTGTGCGATCTCAATGAGGCGCTGGCCCGGCGCAACGCTGACGTCTACGGCGGCAAGAGCGTTTACACGGACGTCGACAAGATGCTGGCCGAACAGAAGCTCGATGGCGTGATCGTCGTCGGGCCGCCGCAGATGCATTACGACGTGGGCAAGAAGGTGCTGCAGCGCGGCCTGCCGCTGCTGCTGGAAAAGCCCCCGGCCCCGGACCTGGCGATGACCAAGGAACTTGTCGCCCTGGCCAAGGCCAACAAGACCGTCTTGATGACGGCCTTCATGAAGCGCTTTGGCCTGTGCTATGCCAAGATTCGCCAGTTCATTCGCGAGGGCAAGTTCGTGCCGGCCTCGGGGGTCATCCGCTACACGCACTGGGCCGGCGGCGAGCCGCCGAGCATGCTGCTGGGTATGTCGATCCATCCCATCGACCTGGCCATCAGCTTCTTCGGCGACGTGGCCGAGGTGTCCTCGTTCTGGAACGACGAAAAACCCATGACCTCGCTGGGCCTGGTGCTGCGGTTCAAGTCCGGAAAGTTCGTCCACCTGGTGCTGGGCTCTGCCGTGCGCATCCAGGAGCACGTTGAGATCACCGGCATGATGGAGGGCAAGAACGCGGTCTTCGTCGTGGACAACGTCCAGCACATGGAGCTGCACACCGCCGGCCGCAACGGGATCGACCTGGTTTGCGACAAGAAGGGCAACTGGGGCGAGCGTCAACTGTACGAGATCGAACCGGACTTCGACCTGCAGGACATCCAGGTCTGGCGCCCGGACTACGCCCTGCCCAACATGGGCCAGAACAGCCCCTTCCTGGTCGGCTACGCCGGCGAAATCCACGAGTTCGCCGAAGCGATCCTCAACAAGCGCGAACCGTACCCCAGCACGGACGACACGCTCAAGGCCATGGAAGTCATCGACGCCGTGACAAGAAACCCCAACGGCACGACGAAAATCGCCTGAAGGCGATTGAGATTTTCAATTTCCAATTGGCGATTTCCAATTGAAAGACGAAGCAGGTCTGGCCGCGGGCATGGGGCGAAGGTATCACTCTGGTTGTGGCGTGCGCGTCTCTCGCCCCGCCACGGCACCTAAAGTTGTTAGCTGATGGCTGAGAACCGATAGCGGATAGCGACCTACTGACGTGATATGATGCGTGCATGGCCGAACGGTTTGTCATTCTGGAGCACAGCATGCATGGGGCGGTACATTGGGACTTTATGCTCGAAAGCGGGGCGGCTCTGGCGACATGGCAGGTCGGGTGCGATCCGTGCGGGTTGGCGGTGGGGCAAGAGGCTGCCGCGCGGCGGCTGGCGGATCATCGGCTGGCGTATTTGACGTATGAAGGAGCCGTCAGCGGCGGGCGAGGCAGCGTACGGCGGATGGCGTCGGGCACGTACGAGGCGATTGAGCGGCAACGCGACCGTTGGCACGTAACATTGCAGAGCGGACGTGGCGGCGAGGCCGCGGAGTTCGCCATCACTTTGACGTCGCGGGACGGGACTGACTGGACGCTGGTGCGCTTGTCGAAGGCTTAGGGGATGTCGACTCGTGCTGTGATTCCTCGCGTGACACGGGCGAGAAGTGCAGCGTGATCTCCCCTTCTTTCAGGTCGATGGCCGTGATGCGGATGCGGCTGCCCTTGCTGGTCAAGCCGGCTGAGGTAATGGGTTTCTCATCAATGGCGGTGATGGCCGCGGCGATGGCCGTGCCGATCTCGGCCGTGCTGAAGCCGATCATCCCCACGCCGCGGTTCTTGCGCGGTTGCGAGGCGGTGGACTCGATCTTGTCCAGTTCCTTCTGCAGCAGCGGCTTGAGGGCCATCAGGCTGTCGCGCACGATCCAGTCGGGGACTCGCAGACGTCCAACGTACGCGCCGGACATGCCTACGTGCAGTTGGCGTTTCTCGTCGAAGTTGAACTTCAGCCCGGCCGAGAGCATCTTGTCGAACTGCTGGCTGCGGATCATGACCGTCAGGACGCCGGGGGTGAAATGTACGGCCGGGTCGGCCAGGCCCGCGCGTCCGAGCAGGGCGTATACGCTGCCGTACTGCGTTTTGACGTCGGCCTTATTGGGGCGCGCGCCGACGATGGCGTCCATCGAGGCGAGGTACTGGTTGACTTCCTTCTCGGTGTAGGTGACGGAGAAGGCCTCGCGGCTTCGGGACTTGTTGGCGAAGGTCTCGATGACGTTGTTATAGAACGCCATGGTGACCTGGTGCTTGTCGTATTCGGAGAGGCGTTCGGGCTGGTAGTCGTGGGGGACCATGCTGGCCAGCAAATATGCCCCGCCCACCAGGACGACCGCCAGCGCCAGCAGGGCCAGCGGCGTCCAGAGGATGATCTTCCATCGTTTGGTCAAGACAGACTCCGTTCGTTTCTGGTAGCAGTCGAGCGTGCTCGACGTGATTTCTCCCGCAAAAGCGCGGAGCAGGCTCCACCGCTAACACGCGGGATTGTACCGGGCGGCGATGTCAGCGGGGGGAGAAAAAGTCCTGAATCATGCGGCGGTATTGCGGGGGCAGGTCGGAGAGATTCGCGCGGCTTTGGTCGGCCGCGCGGGCCTGGGCCGCCTGCCAGGCGGTCTGCAGCGGGACGAACTGGCTGGCGCCTTGCGGAGCGGCGGGCGCGGCGGCGTCCCGAACGGCCTTGGCCAGGGCAGGGTCGTAGACCATCACGTAATTGCCGGCCGGCGGCAGGGCCGGTCGCGCCTGCGCGGTCGGCGGCGGGGCAGACGGGCCGGCCTCGCCGGCGCCTTGCCCGCCGGTCATTCCGGCGGAGCCGGCCAGGCTGCTGCCCGTCAAGGGGCTGATATCAACGCCGGCTTCTTTGAGCCTGGTCATGACGGCAGCAAGCTTTCGCGCGTCGCCGGCCAGAAGCAGCCGGCGGGCCTCGAGCAGCATCTGCTCGATCTGCGCGTCGGACTTGGCCGAGGCGTTCTGCAGCCGCGAGGCGGCTTCGTCTTTCTCCCGCGGGGCCATCTGCTCCATGGCGCGGGCGAGGGCCTCGACGCGCGCCATTTCGGCAGGGCTCATCGCCGCGGGCACGGCCGCCAGGGCGGCGCAGAGGATCGCGCCGCCCACTAGCGCGGCGACGGTTACGGCGGCGGGCCGGGCAGGCCAGTCGCGATCGGCGCCGCTGGCCCGCAGGGCGGCCATCGCCTGGGCGGCGACGAAGTCGGCCAGGTCCGCCGGCTTGCTGCGAGACTGGGCGAGTTCAACCGCCGTGCTGAGCCGTTCACGAAGGGCGTAGCGGGCGTCGAGCAACGCCGCAGCCGCCGCGGGGGCGACGGGGCGGCTCGCCTTCCAGGCCGCGGCCGTCAACGCCGCCAGCAGCGGCAGGACCATGGCTGACAGGCGCGGCATGTAAGAGAACCAGCCGCAGTAGATGCTCCAGACTCCGATGGCAGCGGTGGCGACGCCCGCGGCGACGGCTATCCGCCGCACAGGAGGATTGATCCCGAATCGGGGAAAAAGAAGAACCGCGACGGCAGCTGGCGACACAAGCGAGACCATCGCCGCGGCGACTGGCCAGCGGGGCGCCAGCGTCCAGGCCAATTCCAGCAGCGCGGCCGGGAAGCACGAGGCCGCTCCAGCCTGCACTGCGGTTTGCGCCATGCGTGCCAGAAGGAGCCGGCGTGCGGCGGCGGTCATGGCGGTCAGAATGCGGTCTTGGTCGCTCACGTCTTGAGATTAGACGCACTGCCCGGCGGGCAGTTCACTGCTTCAGCGGGCGTAACGCTTATAAATCCTGTTGAAGCGGCCGTTGTAGTATTCCTCGACGCGCCCGCGAAAGCCGGGGTCTCTCCAGGCCGCGCGGATCATGTTGACGTCCTGGCGGCGCTTGGGCTCGGGGTCATCGGCCTTATAGGGGAAATCCATCCCCAGCACTTTTCGCATGGCCTGGTAGGCCGCCTCCCGCACGGCGGGGCTGGGGTCATCCATCCCGTCCAGAATCGTGTCCATTGTCTCGTACGCGCGGGAATGTCCCAGCGTCGTCAGCGCCGAAGAGCGCACGCCCTCGTCGGGATCGTTCTTGGCCGCATTCACCAGCGCCTGCTGGGCGTCCTTCTGCTCGATGACGCCCTTGGAGATGGTCTGGTTCAGCGTGACGGCCGCCTTCGACCGTACGGTCGGGCGAGCATCTTTCATCGCGGCTATCAGGGACGGGGTGGCCTTTTCTCCCAGCGGTCCAAGGGCGCCGATGGCCTTGCGAGCGATGACGGTATCCTGCTTGCGGGACATCTCAACCAGCCCGGGCACGTCGCCGGCTTTCTGAAGGTGCTGGATGCGGGCGATCTCCGGGTTGGGGTCCTGGTCGCCCTGCCAGGTCAGAACCAGCGTGACGGCCGCAGAGGCGATAAGAACACCGGCGATGACGAGGATCGCGATTGACCATTTACTGAATCGTGCTGCCATGGAACCTCGTATCTACTGCGGCTGCCAATACAGCTGCCGGATGAAAGCTTCTTTGGGATTGATCTCGTCGGGGTCCATGCTGCGGACTCTTCCGTCGACGAACAGGACGTTGACCTTGCCGCGGTGGCGGGCGAAGTCCAGCACGTGGTCGTTGTTGGAATCGTAAGTGGCCTGGGTGTCCCAGTCGTCCAGCGCCGGGTTGATCTTCACGCTGGGGGCAACGTAGTCGATGGCGAAGATCTGGTCGGGGTTCTTGAGCGTCTGGGCCTCCTCATTCATCCCGTAGTTGGTGCGCAGGTCCTCTTCGGGCTCGGTCGAGCCAGGCGCTGGCCCGCCTGTCTCGGAGGCGCCGGGCGGCAGAATGAGGAAGTCCTCGTAGCCGGCAGTGGTGCAGCACAGCAGGGAGCCGGGCACGACGTTCAGGTCGCCTTTCGCAACGCCAGGCTGTGGATTAAAGCAGGCCTGGGCCCATTGGCTGATGGCAAACTGCCGGTCCGGCATCAGGTTGAGCGGCCCCTTGTTGCTGGCGGTGACGGCCGTGGTCTTGCCGACGATCGAAAAGTCGGTGCTGTTGCTGCCGTAGTAGCCGCTGCCTCTGAGAATGTCCGGGTCGCCGGGATACCTCGGCGCCAGGGGGCTGGTCCAGACCTTAACGCCGTTGCCATAAGGCTCGACCCGGATAAACGGCTTGGTGAAGCGGTAGTGGATGCTGCCGTTGATCATGTCGCCGCCCCAGGAGTAGATCTCGACGGCCCAGTAATGGATTCCCGAGCCGTCGCCGCCGTCGTAGACGGTGTTGATAAGCTTCTGGTAGTCCGGGCTGTACCACATGACCAGATCGTTGGGATACGGCCCCGCCGATCCCTGGTAGGTGCCGATGATCCTGTTCCCGAAGTTCGACGCAGTCATCCCATTGCGCTGCGTCTCGGACATGTGGATGCTCCAGGGCGTGTCGTCGTTGAAAGAGTACATGCCCGCATTGAGCCCGCACCGCGTCTCATTATTGTACCCGTTGAGAGTCCACGCCTGGATGAATTGAGAAATATCCACCGCCGAGGGGCTCGTCCCTGCGCCGCCGCTCTTGCCGGCACTGGCCGTGGCGTAGTAGTCGCTCGATGCCGGGCAGCGAAAGACGCTGGCGTTGTCGTCGACGTGCGGGCGAAGCACCGAGACCCACGACGCCGGCGGCACCTGCTTCTTGCCATCGGATTCCACCCAGACCGCCTGGCCGATGGTCTTGAGGTTGTTCATGCACATGATGTTGGTGGCCGTGGCGGCGAGATTGGACACCGAGGGAATCAGCAGCGTCACCAGGACCGCCAACACTGCGATCACCACAAGCAGTTCGGTTAGGGTAAAAGCATGCCGACGCGGCTGAATCGAGTACGTCATGGCAGGTCTCCGTGAATTACCGGGGAGGCTGTCCGCAACACCGCTGCTGCGCCCCGGATATCTCATCGTCTAACTATATTATGGCCTCGGCGGTGCGGCCTGTCCAGCCCCGGTTTGCTTTTAGGAGATCTTTTGAGTGATTGATTTCTCCCCGGCGAGGCGATATAGTGGCGAGTCCATGACTTGCGCCTCTGGCTACAATCTGCTCAACGCCGAGGCCTTGCACCGGTGCAAGGCCCTGCGGGCGATGCGCGCGGCCAACTGGCCGTTGTGCTAGCGGGCCCCTGACGAACCTTCCACCACCGGCCTCTTTCCTGGGAAAGCTCCAATGCCTCGACAGAACATTCGCAACATTGCCATTATCGCCCACGTAGACCACGGCAAGACGTCGCTGGTCGATCAGCTCCTGCGCCAGAGCGGACAGTTCCGCAAGGGCGAGTTGACCGGGCAGTTCATCCTCGATTCCAACCCCCTCGAGCGCGAGCGCGGGATTACCATCCTGGCCAAGAACTGCGCCATCGAGTACACCGACCGCGCGGGTCAGCACTATC
>JAJFVE010000091.1 GCA_021371965.1 Planctomycetaceae bacterium | reverse complement strand
TTGCCGCCTCCTGGGCGACGGGTTCGAACACAGGCCCCGCCGCCCGCGCCTTCGCGCTGACGATGAACATCATCGCCGCGACCGTGGGGAAGATCGAATCCCTCCCGCCCCGCTCCAGCGGCCTAAACGCCGCCGGCAGGGCTGAACCCTGATGGACGGCAGGCTACACCGGCGCGACGAGGACGATCTCGATCCGGCGGTTGGCGAAGACGTATCATCTTCATGCCGCACCCCACTTAGGACAAATTGGGCAGGCCGCGTTCGCGACCGCGCCGCCTAATCCACAATCCGAAATCCCAAATCCGCAATCGTTACAGCCCCAGCGCCGCGTGGGCGATGTCTTTCAGGTTTCCGGCCAGGTATGACTGGTAGGCTGTCATGTCGAAGTGCCCGTGGCCGCTGAGGCAGAAGACGATGTTCTTGGCCTGGCCGGTCTGCTTGCATTCCTGGGCGACCTGGATCGCCATCTGCACCGCGTGCGAGCTCTCGGGGGCGGGGATGATGCCCTCGCACTTGGCGAAGGCCAACGCCCCCTCGAAGCAGGCGCTTTGCGGCAGGGCCTGCGGTTCGATCACGCCCAGGTTGATCAGCTTGCTCACCAGCGGGCTCATGCCGTGGTACCGCAGCCCGCCGGCGTGAATCGCCGGGGGCACCCACTGGTGGCCCAGCGTGTACATCTTGAGCTGCGGCGTCATGCCGGCCGTGTCGCCGTAGTCGTAGCGGAAGAGGCCTTCGGTCATCGTCGGGCAGGCCGACGGCTCGACGGCGATGATGCGGATGTCCTGCCCGCCGAGCTTGTCGGGCACGAACGGAAACGCGATGCCCGCGAAGTTGCTCCCGCCGCCGGCGCAGCCGATGACCACGTCCGGATTGGCGCCGAACTTCTTCAGAGCGGCCTTGGTCTCCAGGCCGATCACCGTCTGGTGCAGCATCACGTGGTTGAGTACGCTGCCCAGGGCGTAATTGGCGTCGGCGTGCGTGGCGGCGTCTTCGACGGCCTCGGATATCGCCATGCCCAGCGAGCCGGAGGTGTTGGGCGTTTCCTTGAGGATGGCGCGGCCGGCCGCGGTGCGGTTGGAGGGGCTGGGGATGCACTCGGCGCCCCAGACCTGCATCATGACTTTGCGGAAGGGCTTCTGGTCGTAGCTGCAGCGCACCATGTAGACGGTGCACGCCAGGCCGAACTGGTGGCACGCCAGCGCCAGGGCCGAGCCCCATTGGCCTGCCCCGGTCTCGGTGGTCAGGCGCTTGGTGCCGGCCTGGGCGTTGTAGTACGCCTGCGCGGTAGCGGTGTTGGACTTGTGGCTGCCGGTGGGACTCCAGCCTTCGTACTTGTAGAAGATCTTCGCCGGCGTGCCCAGGAACTTCTCGAGGTTGATCGCGCGGAAGAGCCCCGTGGGGCGGTACAGGGCGATCTTCTCCAGCACCGGCTCGGGGATGTCGATCCAGCGCTGCGTGGACATCTCCTGCTCGATCAGGGCAGCCGGGAATATCGGCGCCAGGTCGGCCGGGCCGACGGGCTTGTTGTCGCGCCCCAGCGGCGGGTCCAGCGGCGAAGGCAGATCGGCCGCCACGTTGTACCACTGACGCGGAATCTCGCTCTCATCCAGCACGATCTTCATGCGATCCATGACAATTCCTCACACGGTGCAAACGGCGCGATAGTCCAATGCCAACGACCGCCATGATACATTTCCTGATTGCCCATTGCCAATCGACAATCATGGCTGTTTGTGATTTCCCCCATCCCCGTTTTGGCTTCTTGGTTTGTGGGAAAATGGTCTGGCACTGGCCGGCGGCGGTGATAGAATCATCCGCCATCCCGTCTGGGCATGCAGGCTTGTCGGCCGGCCCGGCGGCACTCAACAGAAGGAACGCGTCATGGCAAAGGTCAGGATCGGATTCGTCGGTGTGGGTTTCATGGGCCAGAAGGCCCATCTGCAGAATTACGTGACCCTCGATAACTGCGAGGTCGTCGCCCTGGCCGAGGTCCGCAAGGAAACCGGAAAGCTCGTCGCGGCGCGCTATGGCATCCCCAAGGTCTACGAAGACCACAAGGCCATGTTCGCGGCCGAGAAGCTCGACGGCATCGTCGCCAGCCAGCCCTTCGACCGCCACGCCGTCCTCATGCCTGAGCTATACAGCGGCGCCAAGTTCGTCTTCAGCGAAAAGCCCCTGGCCGTCACGGTCGGCGCGGCGGAGAATCTCGCCGCGGCCGCCAAGAAGGCCGGCTGCACGCACATGGTCGGCTATCACAAGCGATCGGATCCTGCCGTCATGCACGCCATGAGCGTCATCAAGGACTGGAAGGCCTCGGGCAAGATGGGCGCCCTGCGGTACGTGCGCATCCTCATGCCCGCGGGCGACTGGGTCGCCAACGGCGCCATTGGCGTGCTCAATGCCGGCGACGCTGCCCCCGAGCTCAAGCGCGAGGTCGAAGGCGGCTGGGAGGCGTCCCTGCCGGGCATGGACAAGCCCACCAGCCAGGCGTATGTCTCGTTCGTGAACTACTACATCCACCAGGTGAACCTGATGCGGCACCTGCTGGGCGAGAGCTATAACGTCACCTATGCCGAAAAGAGCGGCGTGCTGCTGGCGGTCGAGAGCGCTTCGGGCGTTGCCGGCACGATCGAGATGACGCCCTACCGCACGACGATCGAATGGGAGGAGTCGGCGCTGGTGGCCTTCGAGAAGGGCTACATCAAGATCAAACTGCCGGCCCCGCTGGCGCACACGCGCGCCGGCACGGTGGAAGTCTACGCCGACCCGGGCGACTCGACGCCCGTGCGCAGCTTCCCGACGATGCCCTGGGTCCATGCGATGCGCCAGCAGGCGATCAACTTCGTCGACGTCATCCAGGGCAAGATGGCCCCGCCCTGCGCCGCCGCCGAGGCCGTCGAAGACCTCAAGATGGCGCGGCAGTACATCAAGCTGCGTTTCGGACAGTGATTCGCTGAGCAAGAAGAGAACACGAATGTCACGAATAAACGAATGAGTAAGAAACAAAGGACGGAGAACGAAAAGGTTGTTTCTCCGTCTCTATTCGTCTTATTCGTGTCATTCGTGGTAAGTCTTTTTGAAAGGACGACCCATGCCTCCACTGCGATTTCAGAAGATATGGATTTCGGACGAGCGGTACGAATCGTGCGGCGTCTTTGACGTCAACAACGACGGCGTGCTCGACATCGTCTGCGGGGCCTACTGGTACGAAGGCCCGCACTTCTTGAAGAAGAACATCATCGGTCCGGTTCGGGCCGAGGGCGAATACTTCGACGACTTCTCGACCATCCCCCTGGACATCAACGGCGACGGCTACCTCGACTTCGTCACCGGCGGGTGGTGGGGCGGCAACATCCGTTGGCGCGAGAACCCCAAAGGCGACCCGACCAAGCCCTGGACCGAGCACATCATCGGCGAGTGCGGCAATGTCGAGACGACCCGCGCCTGGGACATCGACGGCGACGGGCAGCTCGAGATCGTTCCCAACACGCCCTGCCACAGCCAGAAGTTCTACAAGCTCATCACCGACGCTCGCGGCAAGGGCACCGGCAAGTTCAAGGAAGTCGTGATCTACGACAAGCCCAGCGGCCACGGGTTGGGCTTTGGCGACATTAACGGCGATGGCCGCGGCGACATCATCCTGGCCAAGGGCTGGCTCGAGGCCCCGCAGGACCGCATCAACGGCAAGTGGACGTTCCACGAGGAGTTCGACCTGGGTTCGGCGTCGATCCCGATCATCGTCACCGACGTCGACGGCGACGGCGTCAACGACCTGATCGTCGGCCAGTCGCACGCGTACGGGCTGGACTGGTGGCAGCAGAAGCGCGACAAGGCGGGCAATCGCACGTGGATCAAGCACCCCATCGACCCCTTCAACAGCGAATACCACGACATGTGGTGGGGCGACATCGACGGCGACGGCCAGCCCGAGTTGGTGACCGGCAAGCGCTACCGCGCCCACTGCGGGCACGACCCGGGCGAGTATGATCCCTACGGCTTGTACTACTTCAAGTGGACCGGCGAGGGGTTCAGCAAGCTGCCGATCGACTTTGGCCCGATCCCCCACGCCAAGGGCTGCGGGATCAGCTTTCAGGTGATCGACATCGATGGCGACGGCCGCCTGGACATCGTCTGCCCCGGCAAGGACGGACTGGCGATCTTCAAGAACATCGGCACCGCTGAGAACATGGAAAGGTAAAAACTTACCACAGAGGCACAGAGCAAAACGAGGTTGGGAAAAACAAGAACAAGAACCAGGACACGTGCCTGGTTTTTGTTTGGCATGATTGAGCGGAGGGTGCCGCGGCGCGCAGGGCCGCAGGCCCGGAGAGCCACGACCCCCAACGCCCGGCGTCCGGTCGTGGCTGTCGGGCTGTCAAAAAGCCCTCCCGCCACGGCACCCAATGTGTCTTTTCTTTTTTTTGTCTCCGTGATCTCTGTGTCGCTGTGGTAGTCCTTTTCCCCGCGGCGCGGGTTACACTTTGAAGCGAACTTAGCCCCGGCATGCGCCGGCAGAAAGGACTGATTACACATGCGACATGGGATGATGAGCTTAACGATTGGGATGACGATCTGCGCCTTGGCGTTTGCCTCGCCGGCTGCCGCTGCGACAAAGGTCGCCTGCGCGGGCGACAGCATTACCAAGGGCGTTGGCGGCGGCGGGCAGGACTATCCCAAGCAACTCGGTGAGTTGTTGGGCAAGGATTACGTCGTGGGCAACTACGGCGCCTCTGGCCGCACGGTTCTGCCCGGTCGAGGGCAGTACGCCGCCGACAAGTACTGCAAGCAGGCGCTGGCGTCCAAGCCCGACGTGGTTGTGATCATGTTGGGCACCAACGATGCCAAGTCCGCCACGGTGGACAAAGAGAAATTCACCGCAGCCTACAAAGCGCTGGTCAAGAGCTTCGCCGATCTGCCCAGCAAGCCGAAGATTTACATCTGCACCCCGGTGGCCGTGGGCAAGGATAACTACGGCATCACTGGCGCGGTGGTCAAAGAACAGGTCGTCCCGCTGGTCAAGGCGATCGCGGCCGACCTCAAGCTGCCGCTGATCGACTGCTACACGCCCACCGAGGGAAAGACCGACCTGTTCGACGACGGCATTCATCCTAACGCCAAGGGCTACGCCGTGATCGCCAAGACTGTCGCCGAGGCCATCAAGGCCGCCCCCAAGGCCAGCGCGTCCCCGACGGCGCCGGCCAAGGCTGCCGTGAGTGCCCGCCCTTTTCCGGGGTGAAGAAAGAATGGAACGGCGCCGAGCAGTTCAGCTTTGAAGTGGCCGGCCGCCCATGCTGGGTAGCGGTGCCCAAGACTCCCGCGGCCGGACGCCCCTGGGTGCTGCGGGCGCCCTTTGCGCACATTGCGATGGGCGACAAGGCGCTGCTGGCGGCAGGTTTCCACATTGCCTACATCGACGCCAGCGATCCGCTGGGTTCGCCCGAGGCGATGAAGCAGTGGGATGCCTTCTACAAGGAAATGACCGCCACGTATGGCTTGGCGGCCAAGCCCGCGCTGATCGGCATCAGCCGCGGCGGGCTGATCATCCACAAGTGGGCGGCCGCCCACCCCGACCAGGTTGCCTGCATCGTCGGGGCGGCGCCGGTGTGCGACATCAAGAGCTGGCCCGGCGGCAAAGGGCTCTCCGGCGGACACGGCGGCAGTTGGAAGCAGCTCCAGAGCGTCTACGGCCTGACCGAGCAGCAGGCGATGGAGTACAAACAGAACCCCATCGACGTGCTCGAGCCCATCGCCAAGGCCAAGATCCCCGTGCTGCACTTCTACAGCCCCCAGGATGAGGGCGTGCCGTACGAGGAGAACTCGGCTGTCGTCGAGAAGAAGATGAAGGCCTTGGGCGGCGATTTCACCGGCGTGTCGATCGTCATCAGCCGCGACAGCATCAAGGGCGACCCCAAGCTCGAACCGCTGCAGAAGCGAGTCGACGCCAAGAACCCCAAGGCCGTCGCCGGAGCGCACAACAAAGCTTGCAACGCCGCCGATCAGACCAAGGTGGCGGAGTTCATCATTAAAGCCTGCAAGTAGCGAAAGGATTTACCATGGATCGCAGATCGTTTCTTAAGAGCGCCGCGATGGCGGGCGCCGCCGCCGGCGCGATGAGCATGTTGGGTCCGGACTTTGCCCTGGGCGAGAATGCCTCAGGCAAGAAGTACAACGTGCTCTTTATTCCGGTCGACGATCTGCGCCCGCAGTTGGGCTGCTACGGCCACAAGCAGATGAAGTCGCCCAACATCGACGCCTTGGCCGGGCGGGGCGTGCTGTTCAAGAAGACCTACTGCCAAGTGCCCGTGTGCGGGGCCTCGCGCGCCAGCCTGCTGACGGGCCTGAGGCCCAACGAATCGCGATTCAACGACTGGGCCTCCTGGGCCGAGAAAGATGCCCCCGGCGTCGTCACGCTGGCCAAGTGGTTCAAGCAGAACGGGTATCACACCGTCGGCAACGGCAAGGTCTTCCACAACTCCCCCGACTGCAAGGACGGCTGGAGCGAGGAGCATTATTCCCCGACGATCGGCTGGCCGGGGTATCGCAAGCCCGAGTCGACGGCGATGGTGGCCTCGGAGCGCAAGAAGGGCAAGCCCATGTGCTTCGGCATGCCTTACGAAGCCGACGACTGTAAGGACAATGAATACCCCGACGGACAGATCGCAGACAAGACCATCGCCGATCTGCGCCGCCTGGCCAAGAGCGACAAGCCGTTCTTCATCGCTTGCGGGCTTACCAAACCGCACCTGCCTTTCCTGGCGCCAAAAAAATACTGGGACATGTACGAGGCTGACAAGCTCGTGCTGGCCGACAACCCCAACCTGCCCAAGAACGCCCCGGGCCCACTGACGACGTATCAGTGGAAGGAGCTCCGCGGGCAATACGCCGGAACGCCCAAGCGCGGGCCGGTGTCGGCCGACCTCAACCGCAAGCTCGTGCACGGCTACTACGCCTGCGTGAGCTACATCGACTCGCTGGTGGGGCAGATTATCGCCGAGCTGGACAAGCTGGGCCTGCGCGACAACACCATCGTGATCCTCTGGGGCGACCACGGCTGGTTCCTCGGCGAGCACGGGTTCTGGTGCAAGCAGGTCTGCATGGACCTGGGCTATCACGCCCCGATGATGATCTCCGGACCGGGCATCAAGCCCGGCGTGACCGAAGGGCTCACCGAGTTCGTCGACATGTATCCTTCGCTGTGCGACCTGGCGGGCATCCCCCAGCCGCCACACCTGGAAGGCCTGAGCTTTGCGCCCCTGCTGCAAGACCCCAAGCGCCCGTGGAAGAAGGCGATCTTCAGCCGCTACCCCTCGCCCGACGGCGACGGCGTCTGCGACGGGCGGTTCGTCTACACGCGCTACACCTTCCACGGCCGCCAGGAAGGGCACATGCTCTACGACCACGAGAACGACCCCAAGGAAAACGTCAACGTGGTGGCCGATCCCAAGTACGCCGACGTCGTCAAGCGCCTCCAGCCGCTGGTGACCGGCGGGGCCAAGTGGTGGAAGGTTCTGCCAGACGGTATCGAACCGCCCCCGGCGGCGAAGAAGCTGATGGGATAAATCGTGGACTGGTTGACTGGTTAACTGGTTGACTGGGATAACGAGTACCCAGTTAACGAGTCAACCAGTTAACCAGTTAACCAGTTAACGAATTAACCAATTCACATCACCATCGCCCGATCCAAATCCATCACAAACGGCGGCAACCACGCCGGCATATTGCTCATGGGCAGCACGCACTCGTCGAGGTCGATCCCGATCACCTCCCGCATGAACGCGCGGCGCCTTTCGATGCGCTTCCATGCGGCGGGGAACTCGGCGGCGATCTTGCGCCGCAGATCGGCGTCGGCCAGCGCCACGCCGTCCTCGGCGTTGATGTAGCAGAACGGCCCGCGCGAGATCGGAATGATGTCCATCTGCAGCATCATGCCCGATCGCAGCGCCACGCCGCTGCCGGCGGCGAAGGGCGAATGCGTCCATTCCTCCAGGTGCAGGTAATGGCCGGGGTTCACGGCGAAATCATACAGCGTCTTGTCGCGTGCGGCATCGACTGCGGCGAAGACTCTTCCGCCCGTGACGCCGACTCGCAGCGACGCGTACCATGCCGCCACGACGCCGAAGTAGTTCTTTGCGTACGCCATGCAGAAGTCGCGGTCGCCCGCGGGGAGGTCTTCGAGTTTATTGGCGACCCAGCCGGCGCGGCAGGTCAGGGCGCCCACCACGCCGAAGGCCGTCGTGTATGGATCGCCCAGGGAGGCGGTATTGTCGCCGGCGCTGGCCAGGCCGCGCTTGGCCTTGGCGCCGAAGCTGAGCATGCGGTGGCACGTCAGCGGCAGGCCGCGGCTGTCGAGGTGCTTTTCCAGATCGCACTCCACGGCGCCCGGCTTCACGTGGCGCATCAGTTCCAGCACGCCCGTCGACGTGACGGACGCGGCGTATTCGTACTGGGCGATCTGCTCGGGCTCGTTGATGATCCGCAGTCCGTCGGCCACATCCATGAAGATGTCGCCGGCGTTGGAGACGCTGCCTTCGCCCCTCGTCAGGTCGCGGAGCAGATCGACGAGGTACGCGGGGATCTCGATGGCGCTGCTGCCGCCCTCGATCAGCGGGGGCTCGAAATACTTCCACCCCGCGCAGCCGACGCGCGTGCCGCGGGCGATGCCGAAGTCCGAGAGAATCGCCCGCAGCGCCCGCGAGTTGCCGCGTGGCTGGCCGGGCAGGGAGAACTCCTGGAACAGTTCGGCCTTGATGCCCAGCGCCTCGTCGGGCAGGTAGCCCATGCATTCGTTGCCGACCAGCAGGAGCTTCCGCCCGCCGCCGATGAGCAGCAGGGCCTCCTCGAATCGCGGGTCGAACCCGGTCAGGTACATCACGTTGGCGAAATGTTCCCGGTCGCCGTAGACGACCAGCACGTCCAGACCCGCCCTCTCCATTCGCGCCTCGGCGGCGGCCATCCGGCGGCGGTAGAGTTCGTTGGGAATCTGCGGCTGGCGGGCTTCGCGGCCGAAATCCGGTAACGTTACGCGTGTCAGTGTGCTCATGGCTCAGATTCTAGCGAACGGTTCAAGGATGGCTAACAACTTTGCCACAAAGAACACACATCTCGTATTTCATTTTCTTTGCGTTCTTTGCGATCTCTGTGGCAAAATCTTTGCTCCGTTCTGCGGCGGATAGGTCAGCGACTTGCCTTTGACGACGGCCATGGGATTAAGCACGTGCGGTTTTGCGGCCGCGCGGCTGATGATGTGCCGCACCTCGATGCCTCGTACGGTCAGGGCGTCGGCGATGAGTCCGCGGTGGCAGCGCCACGGGACGGCTTCGGCACACATGATCGCCAGCGGTTTCTCGCCGGCCAGGGCGATGAGCTTGTCCAGTGCGGCCTGGAACTGCGGCGTCTGCATGTAGTCGGCGAATCCGCGGAAGCCGGCGTTCCGCCAGGCGGTGTTGGTCGAGTCGGCCCGCGGGTGGCGCAGCCCGCCGAGAGTCTTCATGTGGCGGTAGTTGATGCGTCGCCGGCGCAGGAGCGGACCCAACTCATCGCGGTTGAACTGCGGGTTGTGCCGCGAGCGCGGAATGCTCCGCACGTCCACCAGCCGCTGCACGCCGTGGACCCGCAGCAACTCGACGAACTCCTCCCCGCTCCGCGTCGAGTGCCCGATCGTGAAAATCCCCCTGTTTTTCTTTTCAGCCACCGCACGTCCCCCGATTCATTATTGGCCCCCGCTTGCCTTGTCCCGCTCCGCGCGGCCGCGGATGCGGGCCAGGCGCCGCCGCGTCCTCCAAAGCCGCCACCGCGCCCGCAGGCGCTGGAGCCTGCGCCGGATCGTCTTGGCCAGGCGGCTGTCGGGCGCCAGGACGACAATCCCGGCAAAGATTGTCAGCCAGCCCTGGAGGACCGGCAGAAAAAGCCCGGCGATGCCCAGCAGAATCAGAAACACCCCCAACGGGACGCGCCCGTAGTGCACGATCTTGCGGACCAGCGGGTGGGGGTGGTTGAGAAGTCTTCGTATCATGTCGTTCCAACCCATTATAACCGTGGCGCAGGCTTTCCAGCGTGTGTCAGCCAGGCCACAGCCTGGAACGGCCGTGCCACACGCTCAATACGGGTTGGTCGGCATCATGTCCCAGACGCTGACGCTGCGGGCCTTGGCTGCGCCGCCCTTGGCGTAGAGCTTGATGAGCGTCGAGCCCTTCTGCGGGTAAACCGCCCGCGACAGCGCCATCCGTCCGTCGTTGGCGAAGACCTCCACCAGCGAGCGGTCGATGAAGATGCGCAGCTTGAGCGTCTCGCCGGCGGCCAGCTTCAGCGGGGCGGACTCGCGGCTCTTGCGCTCGGTGCCGATGACGCTGCGACCGATGCGCTGATCCGGACCGGCGTGGGTGCGGTCGATCCCGAGCGTGCCGTCGGTGGTGTCGTAGCCGATGACCGTCTCGTGCTTTCCGTCGGCCGAGCAGCAGACCTTCACGCCATACTCCTTGGCGGCCTGGGGCTCGATCTCGAGTTCGATCTCCATCACGTTGTCGTTGATGCAGTCGAAGGGCACGACAGTCTGGCCGTCGGCGGCGATCGCCACGTTGGCGCTGCTCTTGCCGTTATAACGCAGCGTTTTGGCCTCGTCGATGGGCGTCATGAGCATGCGGTTATCGCTGCCGAGTTTCATCACGCGCGGCAGCGACATCGTGCCGCTCCAGCCCGAGAAGTTGCGGACCATGTCGTTGCGGCCGTCGAAGACCCACGAGATCAGGATGCGCCGCCCCTGGGCGTCGGTGTGGCTTTCGGGGGCGAAGAACTCGTTGTCGCTGTACGACATCATCTCGTGATATTCAGGCACGAGCTGGTCGTTTTCCCAGTGGCCGACGTAATACCGCGTGCCCAGGCGGTGGCTGATACAGACCATCACCCACTTGTCGCCCATGGGGAAGAAGTCCGGGCACGAGATGTCTTCGTGAATGTCGATGCCCGGGTACGCCTTGGCCAGGAACGGTCCGCACTTGGTCCAGCTCTTGAGGTCCTTGCTCTTCCAGACGGTGTTCTTGCCGCCGCCGAAGACGGCGTAGTATGTGTCGCCGACGATCCAGCCGCACGGGTCCCAGGACTGGTAGTCGACCTTGTCCGGCTCGGGCGGGTTGGGCACGATCGGGTTGCCGGGCATCTTGTGCCAGACCTCGAGATCCTTGTCGTCGCTCCAGGCCATCGAATTGCCGGCGCCGCAACCGTGATACATCATCAGCACGCGCTTGCCGTCTTTGTCCAGGTACGCGTTGCCGCTGAAGATGCCGGTCTCGGGGCTGTCGAGGGTGGGGAACAGGCATGGCTGATGATGCCGCCAGTGCAGCAGGTCGGTGCTGGAGACGTGGCCCCAGAAGTGCACGCCGCGCTCCTGGTAGATGTAGCCCATGTGATGGCGCCCGCGCCAGAAGATATTGCCGTTGGGGTCGAACGGCATGGCCAGCCCTTCCGGGCAGACGAAGTGATACGTCGGCCGGTACGGGTCGCGCAGCAGCTTCTGCCGCACGTGGCGGGCGGTGTGTAATTCTTCATCGCTGATAATCTGCATGTCGGCGCGGAATGTCTGGCTCATGGCTTATCTCCGTCTTTAGTAAGGTTATTCGGCGGTGAACTTGGCGCGGATTTTCGCGCTGGTCAGCGCGGCGAAAGCGTTCGCATGAAGCAGGTACGCCAGCGCGAGCACAGGCAGCAGCACCATGACGCACCATGCCGCCAGGCGCATCAGCTCGGCCTTGGCCATGCCGTAGCTCAGCAGCATCGGCGCCGCTACGGCCAGCACGAGGCCTGAAGAGATCAGCACCCCGCACGACAGCAGCAGCGCCCAGTGCCGCGTTGCGACCGCAAACATCCGCTTGAAGGCGTCGTAGACGAGGTTGAACTTGTCCGCCGGCGGTGGCGTCGAGGCTACGTCCATCGCCAGCGAGAAGCAGAGGATCATTCCCGCAGCCAGGGGCGTTGCGACGATCACGATCACGGCGGCGAGGATGAGCTGTGACACCAGGAAGCTGACGGTTCCGTCCCCGGCTGAGGTTTCGCTCAGGAGGCGATGGACGGCACGGTCGGGGGAGTTCAGCAAGTCGGCCAACCCGCTCGATCCGGACAGGATGCCCACCGTCGAGAGCAGCACGTACAGCGCCAGCACCAGCAGGACCACCGGCGCCAGCACCGTCGCCACCGTGACGAAGAATGCCGCCAGGAGCATCATCAGGTGCCACAGGCTGTCCCAGCCGTGCCGCATGAAGGCGATGAAGTCGGCCAGCGGCGGCGTGTCGCCTCTGACCGTGCCCATGACGCTCGTGACGTACCCCATCACGAAAACGGGAAAGAGAATGATGCCCACCACGCTGTGAAAGGCCAGGTACGACAGCAGCATGTACACGATCGTGACCAGCACCAGCCGGATGGGGTGCTTAAACAGTTGCTCGGCGGCTTCGATGTATCCGGAGAATGCGTCGCCAAAGCCGGACAGCCCGGCGCTGGATATAGCGGGGCGACCGCCCGCGCTCGCCGGCGCCGGCGCAGCCGCCCGTATCGGCGCCGGGGCCGGTGCGACCGGCACGTCCGCCGCGGCGGGAGGAACCGGCGCCTCCGACGGTGCTTCAGTCGCTGCTGCCAGCGACGACAGCGGATCCGCCGCCCGCTCCTGCGGTGCTGCAGGCGGCTCGGCCGGACGATCGACGACAGAGGCGCCCAGCTCGGGCACGCTTGACACGGCCGCCCACTCGGCCATGCCTTCTTTCCAGAGGAAGTGTTCGCTCTTGAGCCGCCCTTGTTCGATCAGGGCCTCCAGCTCCTTCAGCGACACCGGGCCGAACTCCTGCCCATCGGCGGAGTAGTACCATTCCTGCGAGGTCGCTGCCTCCGCCGGAGCAGGCGCGGGGTCGGCGGGCGATTCGGAGAACACTTCCAGTTGGCTGGCCGGGGCGGGCAGGATGTCGGACAGGGGAATCGATCCATGGCATTTAGGGCACTTGCCCTTCTTGCCGGCCATGGTATCCGGGACTTTCAACGCCGCTCCACATGAGGGACACGTGACAGAAAGCATGGCGACATTCCTTTTTGGCAACGACGGGCCCAAGTTCGCAGGCATTATAACCCGCGCCGCCGGGCTGGGAATCGCCTTGCCGCAGGAATCGCCGCCGGCCGCGCGGCAGGCGATCTGCTATTCCAGCGACGTGTGCTGGACTTCCGACGAGCCCTGCACGCCGCGGTAAGGGCGGTATTGGTTGAAATATGATGGGCCGAACTGCGAAGACAGCGCCTCCGCTGCGTCGCGTCGCTGATCGATGAGATTGGTTCGCTCGTGGCAGTCGGCCTGCAGGTCGTAGAACTCGTCGCTCTGCCCTTGCGGGCGCACGACGTAGCTGTATTGCTCGTTGCGGATGCAGCGGTCGATGCCGCCGAAGAATCCGCTGATCGTCGCGGCATACGGCGAGGTCCCCTTGCCCTCGATGGGCCCGCGCAGGCTTCGCCCCGCCATGCCCGGCGTGTCGCCTCCCAATCCGGCCAGATCGAGCAACGTCGGCGCCAGGTCGGGAAAGCGTCCCAGCGCACTGCTGCGCCTGCCGCCGTACTGCCCGCCGGGCAGCCGCACGATGAACGGCACCTTCAATAGCTCGTTGTACATGCGGTCGGGGCCTTTGAGGAACTTGCCGTGGTCGGCCAGCGGATGGCCGTGATCGGACAGCACCACGACGATGGAGTTCTCGAAGTAGCCCATCTGCTTCAGCCCGTCGAAGAATGTGCCCAGGCACCAGTCGACGTATGCCATCTCGCCGGCGTAGAGGCTTTGCGTGCGGCGGATCTGCTCGACCGTGCCCCATTTGTCAGCCGCTCCACCCGGCGGCAAGACGATCTTGGGGCCGCGGTAATTGCAGTCGCCGAAGGTGTCGAACTTCGCCGGCGGGCACCAGGGCTCGTGAGGCTGGAACGTGTCGATCCAGAGAAATGCGGGCTTGTCCTGGCGACGCGACTGGTCGAGAACCTCCAGCGACTTGCTCATCGTCTGGTAGCACAGGAAGTCTTCGGGCTCGCTGCGCCCTTCGAGGTTGCGCAGGGCGGCCAGAACGTTCATGTGCCAGCCCTTGTTCATCCCCGGCGTGACGTGGTCTTCCAGGCGGAACTGCCGCAGCGGCCCGGTGCCGCAGCCGTCGTACTCGGCGCCGCGAATCCAGTGGAAGACGTCCATCGCCCTGTGAAAGTTCATATCCGGCTTGAAGTAGTGGTATGTGTCGGCCACCATCGCCGTGAAGTAGCCCGCCTTTCGCAGAATCTGAGTCAAAGTCACGTCAGTAGCCGACAGCGCTTGCCAGGGGCGATTGGTCAGCGAACTTTGGCCGGTGAACAAGTCGGTGCGCACGGGGATCGTCGGCAGGTTCTCGGGATAGACGTTGTCGAACATGACGGCCTGGGCCGCCAACGCGTCGAGCGAGGGCGTCTTGAGCGGGCAGTTGTCCCACCCATACGCGCTGACGTGATCCTGCCGAAACGAATCGAGCATGACGACGATGATGTTCGGCCGTGTGTTCATGCGGGGGAGGATATAGTATCCACTTACTGCGAGCAAGCCGTCACGATGTCCGGCCCGGCCGCGACTTGACCTTGCTCCGGGTGACGGATATGACAATGAGATAAGCCAGGAGTGCCGCACATGACGCCCAAAGAAACCATCGCCGCCGTTGTCGATCATCGCGAAGTGCGCCCCGTGCCGTATCTGCTTTCCATCGACGAGCCCGTCGCGCGGCGGATGGATGAGCATTTCGGATCGCCCCAGTGGCGCCAGCGATTGAAGAACTACTTCCTGTACACCTATGCCGTCGACTACATGCACAAGGACCCCATCGGCGATCCGGCACAAGGGCTCAGCCGCGATCTGTTCGGCTCGATCTGGAAAATGGGCACGCCCATGCATCTGGAAAAGCCCGCCATGTCGCGACCGTCCTTTGAAGGCTTCGATTGGCCACGCCCCGAGCATTTCTACGTCAAGGACGCCGACCTGGCGTCGATCCGCGCCGACTGCCTGGCCAATACCGACCGCTACACGCTGGGCTGCATCTGGTGGGGGCTGATGGAAACGAGCTGGGGCCTGCGCGGGTTCGAGAACATCCTGATGGACTGCGCAGCCGAGGAGGATTTCTACGAGGAGCTGCTCGAGCGGATCACGCTGCTATACCTGGACTTCGTCGACCACACCTGCACGCTGCCGGTGGACGGCATCCTCTTCGGCGACGACTGGGGCGACCAGCGCGGCGTGATCATCGGCCCGGACCGCTGGCGGCGGTTCATGAAGCCGCGCTGGGCTCGCATCTACGACCGCGTGCACAGCCACGGCAAGAAGGTCTTCACGCACTGCTGCGGCAGCATCGTCGACATCATGGACGACCTGGTGGAGATCGGCCTGGACGTGCTGGAAAGCTGCCAGCCGGAAGCTCGCGGCATGAACCCCTACGCCCTCAAGAAACGCTGGGGGGACAAGATGACGTTCTGGGGCTGCCTGGGCAGCCAGAGCACCATGCCCTTCGGAACGCCCGATCAGGTCACAGCCGAGGTCCGTCGCCTCTGCCGCGAAATGGGCGCCGGCGGCGGGTACATACTCGCGGCCGCCAAGAGCCTGCAGAGCGAGACGCCCACCGCCAACGCCGTGGCGGCGCTGGAGGCGTTTACCAATCAGCAAGCATAGCCGTGTCGCGGACGCCTCGTCCGCGGGAACGCCGCTGGGGACGGCTGATCGGCGCGAGGTGATGCATCGCCTCTGACGGGCGGAAGAACCTTCCGCCAACCGGAAGACCCTGCCGGTTCGGGGCCGGTGCGGTCGACGGGGCGACAAGTCCTACACTCCCGATCCTCGGGATAATGTCCATGCCTACGGCGGTTCACGTCCTATCGGGTTCTTTGGCACACCAGTTGCAACAGCGGATCGACGGCGCATTGGAGCCTTGTGGAATGACTATCGCCAACTTGTTGATGAGCAATCTCGGCCAGATGACGGCCAAGCCGGCCGTCACCGGCGGGCGAACCGCGCGCGCCGAGTCCCAAGCCGATCAGAGCCATACCCTCCAGGGGGACCTGTCTCAACGCGAGCCGACGGGCCAGCCGCAGACGGACGATCTGCCCGGCGACGGGCGTCTTGACGGCGCCAAAGGCGCCGGAGGCTCCAACGCGAAGTCTCCCCCGCTGCGCAGGGAGGCGGCCACCAGGGAAAACGCCGCCGCCCTGACACCCACTCCCGTCGCCGCTGCCCTGCCCGAAACGGCGTTCCAGACGCTGCTGGCCCGCATTCAAGGCAACGCCGGGCTTGCAGGCGTAGCCAGCGGTGAAGCGGCGGCGCGGCCGCAAGTCGTCGCGCCACAGTCTGCCGTTGCCGCACCCGTGCTGCCGCCCGCGGTCCTACCGCAAGATCTATCACCGGCTGAGATGCCGGCTCTCGCCATCGACCTGCCAGCTGCGCTTCCCGAGCAACGTCTGGGTCGAACTCCAGTCGCTGAGGTGGAAACTGCGCCGGTCACGCCGGTCGCGCCGGCAGGGCCCCAGGTCGCAAAGACGCAGCGCCCGATCGCCCAAGAGACCACAGCGGACCTTCCAATCGATGTCAAGCCGCCGGCAACGGCGCTGGAGGCGGGTCTCAGAGTTGCACCTGAGAACGGTTCCGCGACGGCGCCGAGCGCTCCCCCGGCCCTCCAGAAGCAGGCCCTGCCTGCCCAGGTCGCCGCCCCGCAAGAAGAGAAAGGCCCAAGACCGCAGGAGACGCCAAAGGCTTCCCCAGGCAGAGGAACCCTCCGCACGCGGGACCTCGGTGTACAGGCGGAACGGCAGGGGGCTTCCGTCGAGCCGACGGACAAACCGGCAACTGCACCGGCCGCTGTCGAAAAGCTCGCTGAGTCAATCGCCCCGCGCGCCGCCGCGCGCCTGTCCGATACTGCAGGTGTTGCCGTCACGCAAACCGTGCATCCTGCCGCTGCGGCGCCTGCGCCGGTTGCGACTATCGCGGCGACGACATCGCAGCAGGCCGCCGCCGTGATGGCGCCGCCGGGGCAGCAGGTGGCGGCCGCCGTTGTGGAGCACCGGTTTTCTTCGCAGCGGGTTTCGGTGGCGCTGGACCCGCCGGAGCTGGGGTCGATCCACCTGTCGCTCCACGCGCGGGGCAGCGAGATCCGCGGCGTGGTGGAGGTGAACAACCCCGCCACGCTCGACCAGCTTCGCCAGGAGACGCCCAGCCTGATCGACCGCCTGGCCTCGACGGGCCTCAACGTGCGGCAGATCGAACTGCGCCTCAGCGGCGACGCCGGCAGCGGCTCATCCGCCTGGCAGTTCAGCGGCGGGCACAACGGCTGGCAGCAGTCGGCCTCGCAGCAGGGCGGGTGGGCGAGCGCGCAGGGCGGCCCTGTCGGCGTCGAACAGGCGCCGGAGCCGGAAGTCTCAGCCGCCGCGGCCGCCCGCATCAGTGTCAGCGACGGGTCCGTCAACCTCTGGATATAGGAACGCCCATGGCCACAACCGCGATACAAGATGCCAGCACCATACAAGCGAACTACATGAAGCTGCTGGTGACGCAGTTGCAGAACCAGAATCCGCTGGAGCCGATGAACAACGATCAGATGGCCAGCCAGCTCGCCCAGCTTTCGCAACTGCAGCAGATGGAATCGATGAACAGCACCTTCGCCAAGGTGCTCTCGTCGCAACAGCTTTCGCAGGCCACCGCCTTGATCGGCAAGAGCGTGGCGTATCTGCCCGAAGGGGCGGACACGGCCACTTGGGCCCGCGTCACGGGCGCCGGCGTCGTCGGCGGCGAGGCGGTGGTGCAGGCCGGGCAGGTAACCCTCACGCTGGATCGGATCCAGGCCATTGCAGACTAACGCACGAGGTGAACGATGAGTAATTCGCTACTGTCGGGAATTTCCGGACTCCAGGCCCACCAGCGCATGCTCGACGTGGCGGGCAACAACCTGGCCAACGTCAACACCAGCGCCTTCAAGGCCAGCCGCGTGACGTTCGCCGAGCTGCTCAGCCAGACGCTGCAGGAAGCCGGCCAGCCCTCGGCCACCACCGGCGGCACCAATCCGATGCAGGTTGGCAGCGGCGTGCAGGTGGCCAGCATCGACCGCAACATGAGCCAGGGCTCACTGATCAGCACTGGTCAGCCGCTGGACATGGCGATCGAAGGCTCGGGCTACTTCGCCCTCAGCGACGGCTCGCGCCTGGTCTATACGCGCGTGGGCGGTTTCGCGGTCGACTCGCAGTTCTACCTCGTCGACCCGGGCACCGGCAATCGCGTGCAGCGCATCGGTTCAGAAGGCGTGGCCGACGGGTTCCAGAACGCCGCCAGCAACGACATCCGCATTCCGTACGACGTGGCCCTTCCCGCCAATCAGACCGAATCGATCAGCTACACCGGAAACCTCTCGGCCGAAGAATCCGACGCCTCGGCCAACATCCTCACCAGCGGCCTCCAGTACACCAAGGACGGCGCGGTGATTTCGGCCGACACGCTCCTGGCCCAGGTCGACCAGGTGACCGGGCTGTCTACCGGCGACACGATCTCGATCACCGGCACGCGGCGCGACGGCACGTCCGTCAGCAGCACCTTCACCACTACCGTCGGGCCGACGACGAACCAGTTGTCCTCTCTGGTGGGCTACACGGCCGCCGGCGTGGCGGCGGTGGGCGGCACCGCCTTGTCCGCCCTTGACCAGGCCGACACCCTCGCCGACGACGAGACGTTCACCATTTCCGGCACCGACGCCGACGGCACGGCGATCAGCCGCACGTACGCCTATCACGCCGGCGACACGATGACGACGCTGCTGGGCGAGATCAACGCCGCCTACAGCGGCGCGACCGCCACGCTGGCCGATGGCAAGATCCTGCTGACCGACGACGCCGCCGGCGCCAGCGAGACGACCATGAGCATCACGTACAACGGCGAAGGCGAGTTCACGCTGCCCGCGTCGTTCAACCGCCTGACCACCGGCGGCGACGGCAGCACCATCGGCGACCTGCTCAATGCCGTGACCAACGCCTTCGCCGACCCCAACAACCCGACCGACCGATGGTCGGTGGCCTCGATGTCCAACGGCGAGATACGAATGAGTGACGTCTCGGCCGGCTACAGCCAGACCGACCTGTCCCTCAGTTGCACCGGCGCCACCTTCGAGTTGCCCCAGTACTTCACGCTGCTGTCTGCCGGCGGCAACGCCATCCGCAACACCAACATGGAGATCTACGACAGCCAGGGTATCAGCCACGTGATGTCGGCGGCCTTCGTGCGAACCGACACCTCGAATACCTGGGACCTGGTCGTGACCAGCCTGGGCGGCGACGTCAGCCTCCAGGACCGGCGGATCAACGGGATCACCTTCCTGGCCGACGGCAGCTTCGGCGGGGTCAGCGCGGCCGACTCGTCCACCTTCAAGGTGACCTTCGCGAACGACCCGAGCAACATCCGCACGCTGAACATCAACCTGGGCACCATCGGCGAGTTCGACGGGCTCAGCCAGTTCGGCGGCAGCAGCACGGTAGCCCCCAGCGGGCAGGACGGCTACGCCGCCGGGTGGTTGAGCAACATCTCGGTGACGCGCGAGGGCGTGCTGGTGGGCGTGTTTACCAATGGCGCGCGGCGCGACCTGGCGGCCTTGAGGATCGCCACGTTTCAGAACCCCGCCGGTCTGGCGTCGGTGGGCAACAACTACTTCGAGGTTTCGGCCAACTCCGGCGATCCCGTGGCGACCAAGGCGATGTCCGGCAGCGCCGGCGCCATCCGCGGCGGATCGATGGAGCAGTCCAACGTCGACGTGGCCACCGAGTTCGTCAACCTCATCCAGGCCCAGAACGGGTTCCAGGCCAACGCCCGGACCATCAAGGCCGCCAACGAGATGCTCCAGGAACTGACCAACCTGACCCGCTGAGTGAGCCCGATGAATGCAATCACCGCACTACGCCAGGCGCTGCTGTCTGCCGCGGCGGGACTGACCCCCGACGAGCGCTGGGCCGGCGTCAACGAGTACGCCACCACGCGCCACGTGGACCTGTGGTGGGTGGCCTTTTGCGTGCTGACAGGCCTGGTGCTCTGCGCGGTGGCCTTGATCAGCTACCGCGGCTATATCGCCTCGTGGAACGCCAAGCGAAAGATCCACGATAACGCCCGCCGCAGCGGGCTCAACGAGCCCGAACGGCAGCTCATCGAGACGCTGGCCCAACTGTCGGGCCTGCGCCATCCCGAGGCCGTCTTCACCATGAGCCAGGCCTTCGACCATGCTGTGGCCTCGATGATGCTCCTGCCCCGCTGCCAGGGGATGAACGAGCAGGCCCGCGGGCAGTTGGCCGACATCATCCAGGCCCTGCGCACCAAACTGTGCTTCGACAACGCCCCCCGCAGCGAGAACAACAAGATCCCCTCCAGCCGCGCCATCCCCGCCGGCAGCCGCCTGTCGGTGATTCATCGAGGGCAGATCGAGGGCGCCGAGGCCGTCGTTGAAATCAACGATCCGATGGAGATGGCCGTGCGCCCCGACCCGCAGATGAGCGCCCGCCCAGGCGAATCGCTCGTGCTGCAATATTGCCAGGGCATGGCAGCCTGGGAGTTCACCGCGCCGATCACGGCAGTGCGCAACGGCAAGCTGGTGCTGGGGCACACCAGCCAGGTGCGCTACGTCAACCGTCGTCGGTTCATGCGCGTGCCGCTTCGCCGCCTGGCCAAAGTCGGGTCGCTGTCGTTTCACGGCGGCGTCCCGGGCGAGATGCGGATGGTCGACGCGGAGTTGACGGAGATCGCTGGTCCGGGCGTGGTGATGGAGTCGCCGCTGCACCCGCTGATGGGGCAGCGCGTGGTCGTGGCGATGCAGCTTCGCAAGGAATACGGGATGCAGGCCCCCGGCATCGTTCGACGCGTGACCGATCTGCACAACGGCAAGTTCCAGATCATCGTCGAGATGACCGACCTGAACCCGCAGGAGGTTTCCGAACTGGTGCGGCAAACCAACCTGGCGATGCAGGAGATGGCCGGCATGGCCCCGGCGAAAGGAGCGGCCAATGGCTGAGTCGCTGGGCACCATCGCCTCCTCTCTGGACGGGCTGACGCAAAGCTACAGCGCCATCGCCCACAATCTGGCCAACGCCAACACCGTCGGCTTCAAGCGCGGCCAGCCCGTGTTCATGGAAGTGCTCGCCGGCCGCATGGACAGCCAGACCGCGCAGGTGTCCGGGCAGGTTGCCATCGACTTCAGCCCCGGCGCGATGACCTACACCGGCCGACCGACCGACCTGGGCATCGGCGGGGCGGGCTTCTTCGTCCTTGAGACCGCCGGCGGCGAGCTCTACACGCGCAACGGCGCCTTCACCATCAACAGCCAGCGTCAACTGGTTGACACGCAGGGTCGCATCGCCGCCGGTCAGAACGGCCCGATCACCCTGCCCCCCGCGGCGGCCGCCAGCGACATCGCGGTCTCGGCTGGCGGCGCCATCAGCGCCCACGGACAGAGTGTGGGGCAGTTGAAGATTGTCGAGGTCTCCAAACTGGCCCAGCTTAAACCCATGGGCGGCGGATGCTTCTCGCTGCCCAAAGAGGTCGCCGTCACGCCGGCGGCCGATCCGAAGGTGCAGCAGGGGTTCCAGGAAGCCTCCAATGTCAACCCGGTCGAGGAGATGGTGGGCCTGATCAGCATCGCCCGCCTGTACGAAGCCAACGTGAAGACCATCAAGGCCGTCGATGACCGCCTCAACAGCCTGACGCGCGTCGTCCTGTAGCAAAGGAACCTGATATGCTTAGAGCGTTCTCCACCTCCGCGACGGGCATGGCCGCCCAGCAGATGATCGTCGACACCATCGCCAACAACCTGGCCAACATCAACACCGTCGGGTTCAAACGCACCCAGATGGACTTCCAGGACCTGATGTACCTTCGCCTGGCCGAGCCCGGGCGCGAGACCGCCAGCGGCGTCGTCGCCCCGACGGGGCTCGAGATCGGCAGCGGCGTGCGGCCCAACAGCACGCTCAAGGTCTACACCCAGGGCGAGATGGAAAACACCGGGCGCAACCTCGACCTGGCGATCGAGGGCGACGGGTTCTTCCAGGTCTCCGCCGGCGGGCAGACGCGATACACGCGGGACGGGGCCCTGCGCACCAACGCCGACGGGCAACTGGTCACCGCCAACGGCTATACGCTCGAGCCGGCTATCACCATCCCCAGCAACGCCCGCTCGGTCAGCGTGGGGCGCGACGGAACGGTGTCGGTCTTCACCGGCTCGAGCAACACCGCCACGGTGGTGGGAACGATCTCGGTGGTGCGCTTCGCCAATCCCTCGGGCCTGAGCAACGAGGGCGGCAACCTGCTGGCCGAAACGCCCGCCAGCGGCAGCGCGATCGCCGGAACGGCCGGCGTCGACGGCGTCGGCGCCATCCAGCAGGGATTCCTCGAACGCTCCAACGTGCAGATGGTGACCGAACTGGTGAGCCTGATCACCGCCCAGCGGGCCTACGAGATCAACTCCCGCGCGATCAAGGCCGGCGACGACATGCTCCGCACCGCCAACGGCCTGATCAGTTAGGACGATGCCAATGACCCTCATCGCAACATGCCTGGCGGCGGCCCTGGCGGCCCAGAGCGCCCCGGACGTGCGCATCCACCTGCCGCGCGAGGTGCTCGTCACCTCGCAGCAGCTCACGCTGGGCGAGGTGGGCGTGGTCTCCTGCGACGACGCGGCGACCCAAGCCGCCCTGCGCGAGCTGCCCCTGGGCCGCGCCCCGCTGGCGCAGGAAACCATCACCATCGAACGCCGCGTCGTGCAGTCGCGCGTGGCGTGCAGCCGCCTGACGGTGGGGCAGATCACCCTCACCGGCGCCGATTGCGTCAGCGTGCGGCGGAAAGAGCAGGTCATCACGGCCGACGCTCTGGTCGAAAAGTCTCGCGCGCTGCTGGGGCAACTGCCGGAACTGTCCACGTGGTCGTGGCGCGTGCACGTCAAACCGCAGGACCTGACGCTGCGCTTTACCGGGGCGGTGGAGGTTCAGCCGAGCCTGGAGTCGTACGCCAACGGTCTGGCGCGCATCCGCGTGGCGGTATCGGCCCCCCAGGGCGAGCTGGCGAGCGCCGAGGTGGTGTTCAAGCGGGTCTTCGCCGTGCGGCGGGCGGTGGCGCTGCGCGACATTGCTCCGGGCGAGGCGCTGACGGCCGAGAACACGCGGATCGAAGAGCATGAAGTATCCGCGGCGATCGAGGCGTACGTGCCGCCGGCGATGGCCCTGGCGTCGCAAGCGATCGCCAAGGGCACGCCGATCCGCGCCTCGCTGGTGCGCCAGCCCAAGCCCGAGTTGCTCGTGCGGCGCAATCAGGGCGTCACGATGCGCGTCGTCGGCAACGGGTTTACCGTCTCGGCGATGGGCCAGGCCCTCGAGGACGGCTGCCAGGGGCAGTGCATCAAGGTCCGCAACGTGGATTCCAAGCGCGTCGTGTCGGCGGTCGTGATGGCCGACGGCACGGTGCAGCCGCAAACGAATGAGGTGATTCGATGAAGACTCCAACGGCATTACTGGCCGCGGCAGCGCTGCTGGCGGCGGCGGGTGCGTGCAGGGCCGATTCGATCTACGCCCGCGCGAGCCGCCAGGGCGGGCAGGCGCCCACCACCGCCGACGACACGGCCCGCAAGGTGGGCGACTCGCTGACGGTGGTGATCGCCGAGACCAGCGAAGTGACCAACACCACCAGCAACACCATGGAGAAGACGACCTCGCGCAGCGCGAAGATGAGCGGCACGGTCAAGCTGGGCAACGTCCTGTCCTCGTGGGCGCACAGCCTCTTTGGCTACAAGGACATCGACGACGCCAAGACCTACTCCGTGCCGACGGCGGACCTCAGCGCCTCGTCGGGCAACAAGTTCGACGGCAAGGCCGATTACGGCAGCAACCGCACCATCGCCGACTCGATCACCGTCACCGTCTACGACGTGCAGCCCAACGGCAACCTGGTGATCATGGGCACGCGCAAGCGGCAGGTCGGCGGCGACGTGCAGTATCTCCAGATCAGCGGGATCGTGCGCCTCAGCGACATCACGTACACCAACGTCATCTCCAGCGCGAAGATCGCCGAGTTCCAGTTCGTCACGTACGACCGCGGGCAGAGCAACACGTTCGTCCGTCCCGGGTGGCTCGACGCGATCCTCAATGTCATCAGTCCTTCGTAACGCGGCAGGGGTGAGCAATATGGCACGAATGAGCACGTGGTGGGCGGCGGCGGGCATGGCGGCGGTGCTTTTGACCGCCGGCGCCGCCGACGCCGAACGCATCAAAGACATCGTCGACATCAAGGGCGTCCGCGGAAACCCCGTCTGGGGCTACGGGCTGGTCATCGGTCTCAACGGCACCGGCGACAACGGCACCGCCAGCAAGCGGGCGCTGGCCAACGTGCTGCGCCGCACGGGGCTGGTGCTCTCGCCCGAAGACCTGGCCAGCAAGAACATCGCCAGCGTGCTGGTGACGGCCGACCTGCCGCCCTTCGCCCGCAGTGGCGGCAAGATCGACGTGACGGTCTCGGCCATCGGCAACTGCGGAAGCCTCCAGGGCGGAACGCTGTTGGTGACGGAGCTGGTCGCCGCCGACGGGCAGGTGTACGCCGTGGCGTCGGGGCAGTTGTCGGTCGGCGGGTTCGGCGCCTCGGGCGCCGCGGCGTCGGTGTCCAAGAACCACCCGACGGTGGGGCGCATTCCCAACGGCGGCACGATCGAACGCGACGAGGTGGCCATCTTCGTGCGAGACGGGTATATGACGCTGCAGCTCAAGAACCCGGACTTTTCCACCGCCCAGGCCATCGCCAAGGCGATCAACGAGAAGTATCCCGAGGCGGCCGCCGCCATCGACGCCGCCGCCGTGCGCGTCTCGCTGGCGAAAGACGCCAAGCCTGCGGCCGTGACCGACATGGTGACGGCCATCGAGGCCCTGAGCGTCACGGTGGACACGCCGGCGGTGGTGGTGATCGACTCGCGAAACGGCACGATCGTAGTGGGCGAGAACGTCGCGATCTCGGCCGTGGCCATCGCCCACGGAAACCTGGCGATCGTGACGCAGGAAAAGGAGAGCGTCTCGCAACCCGCGCCATTCGCCAAGGTGGGCAACACCGAGAAGGTCAAGAGCACGCAGATTGACGTGGTCGAGGAGAAGGGCACGCTCAACGTCCTGCGTCACAAAGTCAGCGTCGCGGAGCTGGCGCGGGCCCTCAACGCCCTGGGCCTGACGCCGCGAGACCTGATCAGTATTTTTGAAGCGCTCCGCCAGGCCGGGGCGCTCCAGGCGGAACTGAAGGTGATCTGATGGACATGCCTTCGATTACAGACATGCTCCCGCCGCCGGCGGCGCAGAACGTCGTCGCTGCCGGTGGGCGCAAGGGCGCGGCGGCCGTCGAGGCGGCCAAGCAGTTCGAGTCGATCCTGCTGACCCAGATCGTCCAGGAAATGGGCAATACCGTCGAAGAGGGCGGCATGCTGGAGGAGACCGGCGGCAAGCAGGTGATGGACATGTTCTATTATCACCTGGCGCAGGAGATCTCCAACAAGGGTGGCCTGGGGCTTTGGAAGAGCATCGCCCGCCAGATCGACCGCTCGCAGGCGCCGGCGGCGGAGGTGCGGCCATGATCCTTTCGGAGCATCCGCTGACGGAACAGGCCGAGGCGCTGATCGACTCGCTGCAGCGCGAGGTCGTGCTGCTGGAACAGAAGGAACAGCAGATGGAAGGCCTGCGCCAGGCGGTGGTCGCTTCGGACGACGCGGCGCTGGAGTCGCTGATGGCGGCCATCGCCCGCACCGATGTCGAGCAGTCGCGTCTGGACATGGACCTGGCCCGCCGCCGCGCGGCGGTGACCGAGGCGCTGGCGCCGGGGCAGCCGGTGATGCGGCTGGGGCAACTGGCCCAGGCGCTGGAGGGTCCGCAGGGCCGCGTCGTCGACGAGCTTCGCGGCGAGGTGCTCCAGCGCGTGCGGCGTCTGCGGCGGCGGCACCTGGAGACGGCGATCTTGCTGGCGGAATGTTCGCGGATCAACCGCCTGCTGCTGGACACGCTGCTGGGTCGCGGCTCGAGCGTCGAGACGTACGACGCCAGCGGGCAGCGCCGCGGGCAGATGGACGGCGGCCTACTCAACACGGAGCGATAGTGTCCAGCAATATCATAGGACTGACGGGACTTCGGATCGCCCAGCAGGCGCTGGACCTGGTGGGCACGAATATCACCAACGCCACCACGCCCGGATATAACCGCCAGGAACTCCAGGTCGCCCCGGTCGAGTTCGGCAGCCAGAGCAAGGTCTCGCTGGGTGGGGCCGAAGTCATCGGCATTCAACGCAGCGTCGATGAACTGCTGCAGCGGCAGATCCTTCAGCAAACCGCCTCCCTGGGCCAGGCCGACCAGAAGGTCAGCGTTCTGCAGACCATCGAAAGCGCTTTGGGCGGGCTGGACGACAATTCGCTGGGGACGGCGATCGAAACATTCGTCAACGCCCTGAGCCAGTTGCCCACCCAGAGCGACAGCCAGGCCCTGCGCGAGCAGTTGATCTGGTCGGCCGACGGCATGGCGGGGCAGTTCCGCAACCTCTCGGATTTCCTGTCGAACATGCGACAGCAGATTTTCGCCCAGGTCTCGGCGCTGACGGCACAAGTCAACATGCTCAGCGAGCAGGTGGCCATCGCCAACGGCCAGATCGGCCAGGTGTCTTTCGCCGGCGGGGCGACCAACCTCCTGCGCGACAGGCGGGACCAGGCCGTCAGCGATCTGGCCTCGTTGATCGGCATCGACGCGCAGGTCCAGTCGCGGGACGCGGTGCAGAACGTTCTGGCGATGGGCACGCCGCTGGTGATGGGCAGCCATTCCACGCCCGTCGAGGCGGGCATCCTGGCGGGCAACCGCATCGGCGTCTCGGTCAAAGGCCAGGGCAACCTGCAGACCGACGTCGACGGCGGCAAGATCGGCGCGCTGCTGACGCTGGCCAACGATTACATCCCCGCCCTGGAGCAGCGCCTGGACAGCCTGGCCGGCGGGTTGATCGTCGGGATCAACCGCCTGCACTCGCAGGGGCTGGGCAGCGCCGGCGGGTTCACCGACGTGACCAGCCAGCGCGTCGAGAGCGGCACGCTCGCTTCGGCGCTGGAGAATGTCTCGGCCGGCAGTTTCTTTATCCGCGTGACCGACGAATCCACCGGCCAGGTCACGCGGCATGAGATCGGCGTCGATCCGGCCAGCGACACCATGAGCCATATCGTCGCCCGGCTCGACGCGTTGGACCACGTGACGGCCTCGCAGGCCGGCGGCGCCTTGCACATCGAGGCGCAGGCGGGCTACACCTTCGACTTCGTGCCGGCGCTGTCGTCGCAGCCCGACAGCAGCGCGATCACGGGAACGGCCGAGCCCGCCGTCAGCGGGTTGTACACCGGCTCGACCAACGACGTCTACACCGTCACGGTGGCGGGCTCGGGGCAGGTGGGTCTGACCGACGGGCTGCAACTGGTGGTCACCAGTGCGGCCGGCGCGGTCGTCAAGACGCTCAACGTCGGGGCCGGCTATGCCTCGCTCGACCGGATCGAGATCGGCCAGGGCGTGTACGTGTCGATGGGTCCGGGCACGCTCAACGCCGGCGACAAGTTTACGATCACGGTCTTGGCCGACAGCGACACCTCGGGACTGTTGGCGGCGGCCGGGATCAACACCTTCTTCACAGGCTCGGGCGCCGCCGACATCGCCGTGCGCAGCGAGCTGATGGGCGATCCGCGCCGGCTGGCGCTGGCGATCGGGCAGGGCGCCGCCGACGGGGCCAACGCGCAGCGGATGGTCGACGCGGTGAGCCTTCCGCAGGCGTCGCTGGGCAACGTGTCGGTCCGGGACTGCCTGGAGCAGATGGTCTCCTCGATCGGCCAGGACGTGCAGACCAGCCAGGCCACGCAGACCAGCCTCTCGCAGGTGGTGGACCTGCTCAACGCCCAACGCGAAGACGTCAGCGGCGTCGATGTCAACGAGGAGGCCGCCAAGATGCTGATGTTCCAGCGGATGTACCAGGCCGTGTCCAAGTTTATCGCCGCCCAGGACAAGACCCTTTCCTTCCTGATGGACGTGCTATGAGCGGAACCAATCAGATCTTCAACTCGGTGCTCAGTTCCCTGCGGGCGGGCTCGAATCATTTGGCGCGCCTGCAGGAGCAGATGGCCACCGGTCAGCGCATCAACCGCGCCAGCGACAGCCCGACGGACGCGGCAGTGATCCTGAATCTGCGGCAGCGAGTCTCCAGCATCGAGACCTTCTCGCGCAACCTCGACATGGTCAACTTGAACCTCAACGAAGTCGCCACCGCCATCACCAGCGTCTCCGACGCCCTGACCCAGGCGACGCAACTGCTCTCCCAGGCCGCCAGCGAAACGTTCGTGGAGAAGGACCGCCTCCCGGCCGCCGAGGCGATAGACGTCCTGCTGGAGCAGATGGTGTCGCTGGCCAACACCCAGAGCGCCCAGGGGTACGTCTTTGGCGGCTCAAACATGTCCCAGGCCCCCTACGCCGTCACGCGCAGCGACGGCAAGATCGTCTCGGTCAGCTACTGCGGCAGCACGACGACCCCGATGGTCGCCGTGGCCACCGGCGTGCAGCAGTCGCACGTCCTCGTCGGCGAAAACGTCTTCCAGACGCAGCACCGCCAACCGCCGGTCTTCACCGGCGCCACCGGCGCCGCCGTCGGCAGCGCCACCAGCAGCGTCACCGGCAGCGGGTGGCTCACCATCGCCCACGCCGCCACGACGTACCTCGGCGCCACGGGCCTGGCCGCGGGAACCAGCTCGCCCGCCGGCGATACGATCCTCGGCGACGCTCACGCGATTACCGTCGACGCCGACGCCCACACGCTCTCCCTCGACGGCGGCGACGCCGTCGCCTTCGACCGGACCACCGACGACAACGTGCGCCTGGTCAATGCCCGGGGCGACGTGGTGTACGTCGACACCACGGGCTTCGACGCGGGGCTGGCCGGCACGATCAGCGTCTCCCTCAAAGCCACCGGCACGATGAGCCTCGACGGCGGGGCGACCACTTCGCCCCTGACGAGCTTCGCCGACAACCAGATCGTCATCGACGCCCGCACCGGCCGCTCGCTCTTCGTTGACACTACCGCCATCGCCCGCACCGGCAGCGAGTCGGTGAACGTCGCCGGGACGCACGACCTCTTCGAGACCCTCATCGCCGCCCGCGACGCCTTGGGCAACACGCGCAGCCTGACGCGCAACGAGCAGACGACGATGATCGCGCAGGCCCTGGACTCGCTCAAGGAAGTGCATGAAACGATCCTGTCCAGCCTTACCTCCGTCGGCGCCAGGCAGCAGGCCCTGGACGGGCTCAGCAGCAGCCTGGCGACCATGAAGGAAGGCGCCGAGGGTCAGGCTTCCAGCCTGCAATCGGCGGATGTGGCCGAGGTGGCCACGGAGCTGGCCCGCTACCAGACGTTCTACGAGATGACGCTCTCGGCAGCGGCCAAAATCATGAACGTCTCGCTTCTGGACTATATCTGACGCGATACGCTCGGGCAGTTGCGGCGCGCGGTTGCTTGGCGCGCGGCCAGTTGTTGCACACTCTTTGAGCCCCCATGCCGCGACAGGGTCATCGGGCGATGCCTTCCAATCACTGTGGCACAATGATGTTACCTATGCTCAAGGCTATGTTTTATTCTCGGCATGGCCTTTGCATAAGAGCATTCAGTGGTAGAATATCCATCGTTCAGTCACAGCGAAGGAAGCACCGTGTCCTCGGGCACTACATCGAATCCGACGAAGCGGCAGGGCCCGGCGCCCTTGGCCGACTACCAGGGGCTCAAGGAAGACGCCGATTGCTGCGCCCTGGCCGGCGAACTCGGCCGCGCGCGAAGCCTCTACTGCCAGGCGCTGGAACTCGAGCCGCACCGCGCCGGGGCGTACGCGGGGCTGGGCGTGGTGGCCTTGGCCGAAGGACGCCCCTACGAGGCCCAGGGTTATTTTGAACTGGCCCGCGACCTCGACCGCAATTGCCTCGAGGCCTGCTCCGGTCTGGCCATGATCTACCAGGATCGCAAGCAGTACCGCCAGGCCTTCAACATGTATCTGCGATGCCTGGAGATCGACGCCGACAACCTGATGGCCCTGCTGGGTCTCTTCCAGGCCTCGTGCCAGATGGGCACGTTCTCGATGATCGTTCAGTACCTCAAAGTCTACCTCAGCCGCCACGGCGACGACGCGGCCGTGCTGTTCTGCCTGGCCACCCTCTATGCGCGCGAGGGCTCGCTGCCTGCCGCCCGCGAGGCGGTCCTGAAAGTCCTCTCGCTCCAGCCCGATAACGCCGAGGCCGCCGCCCTGCTCGATCGCATCGAGCAAACCCTCTGCCGATCGCGCGGGGCGGAAACCGCCAATGACGCCCGCCCGTGACGACATCGCCCGCCAAGACGCCGACGCACCGGCGCTGCTGAGGGACCTTGGCGATACCCTCCGGGAACAACTGCGCTGCCTGCGGGAAGGACTGCTCGACGACGCCGCCCTGCACGCTCAGACCGCCCAGCAGATTCTGGACGCCCTGCAAGGCGCCGGTCCCGTCGCGACGTCGCAGCTCGACCCCTGCCGGCGACTTTACGAGCAGCTCGCCATGGCCCTGAACCAGCAGCATCACGAAGTCAGAAGCGAGCTGGCCCGCGTGCGGCCGGGCAAGGCGCTGGTGCGGGCGTACAGCGCATGCACCGCGGTGCGCCATCGCCCGGGGGAGGACCCGGTATGACCGGGCGACTATATACGGCGTATCAGGTCGCCGAGCTGCTGGGCTCGCCGCCGCAGACGGTCGTCGAGTGGATGAAGAAGGGGGTTCTGTCGTTCCAGCGCATGGACGACCAGTCCATTCGCGTCTCGGAAAAGCACCTCGTGGAGTTCCTGCGGCGCCAAGGCATCGACATCGGGGCTCTGATGACTCAAACCGCCGCACGCGAAAAAGAAGCATCGCGCCCGTCGCACGATTCCCCACCGCCCGCCCGGCCTGGTCACTCCAGCGCCCCAGGAATCCCCGGCGCCGCGGAAGCTGTCCCCGCCGAACTCCCCGCCGCGCAGGTCTTCGACGCCATCCTGCGAAAAGCCCTCGTCTCCCGCGCGACGGAGCTGGTCCTTCAGCCCAGCGCCGCCTCGCTGACCTTGCATCTGCGCATCGATGCGGCGATGCACGCCAAGAACAGCTTCGCCCAACGACTGCCCCACGCGCTGGTAGCCGAACTTCCGCGGTACCTCATCGAGCAGGCCCGCCTGGACGCCGCCGCCCCCGCCGTGCAGACGGGGCGATTTGTACGCAGCCTCGACGGGCAGGACGTCGCCCTCGAATTGACGGCCATCCCCGCACCGGCCGGCTGCACGCTCATCTGCCGCCTGCCCGCCCCGACTTCGGCCGCGGCGGCGCTGGCCGATCTGCTGGCAGCGGAAGAACTGGCGACCCTGCGCAGGCTCAGCCATTGCGGGGGGGGGCTGATCCTGATCGCCGGAACCCTCCGCGGCGGCAGGGATACGTTGCTTGCGGCCCTGGCGGGCGACGTGCCGCTGGAGGGGGCGTTGGCTTTTGCGCTTGGCGGGCCCATTAACGGATACATCCCGTGTCCCGCCGGCGCCATGGCGGCGGATCTGGGCGAGGCGGATATCGCCGTCGTCGCCGAACTGACCGACGCCGCGACGGCCAAGTCCGCCTTCGATCTGGCACGCGGCGGCGCGCTGGTGCTGGCCGGCATCGCCGCCGACACCCCGGCTGCGGCCGCGGACATTCTCACTGAAACCGTGGGCGCCGGGTGGGCGACGGCCTCAACGCTCAAGGCCGTCGTGGCCGTGCGGTCGGCGCGGCGCCTGTGCCCGCACTGCCGTCGCCGTGTTGAGCACATGCCCGCTGAACTGCCGGTGGTTCTGGCGGAGCTGGGCAGCGAGGCGTACGTGCCCGTCGGCTGCGCGCAGTGCGCCAACACCGGCTATGCCGGGCGTATTCTGCTGACGGACGTGACGGAGATCTCCGGCCAGTCCGCCGCCGCCCTGCGGCAAGGGTCGTCGCCAATCTCGCAAGAGCACCCCCCGTTCATCCGCGCGGCCATTCGCCGCGCCGCCGCGGGCGACACATCAGTGGCCGAACTCGCCCGCGTCCTGGGATTCCCCCGATAGCCCATATCGCCGGGTGCCACGCCCAACTCCGTTGTGCGTGTCCCTCACCCGTGTCGCGGGCATGTCGCTTCATGCACTGTGGGGCGACCCGGGATGGCTGAAGCGGTCTGAAGCAGTCTCCCGGCTCGCATTGCGGGCATCATTTTCAGTCGTCCCGCTGGGGCTCTGATCTATGTTTACTCCGTTCACCCCGGGCTGCGCCCTCGGCTTCACCCCGGGGCTTCTATCAGACGCCCCTGGCGAGGCTGGCTTTGTGGCGAGTCTTAGATGCAGTTGTGAGGGGATTGTCTGGCCATCAGGGGCGGACAAGGTCTTTAGTCTTATAAAGCATTGTCATTAAAGATTTTACGCTATACATGCTTTCTGAATCACGCCAAAAACAGACAAGAAAGGACAATTGTTACCCCGGCCGGGTGTCTTTTGAGGCAAGTTGCGAGCTGTGGGTTGTGAGTTGCGAGTTCGTTCTTGCCCACTCACCTGCCTGCCCGAGGCAGGCCGCTCACCACTCACAAGTCGCCACCCAGGGAATTCGCTGTGAAAAGTACAACAAAGTGCAAGGAAGGTGCAATTGTGGCATAGACCGCACTGCTTTTCGTGGGCGGTCCATCGGTGTCGGCGCTCGGGCGACGGCCGTTGTCAATCACCGCCTGCCTGTTGCGACCTTTGCGATATTCAGGATGCAAAATTCGAGCAGAACATTCTATCTTTAAAAGCCCTATATCCTAATACTTTGAAATTTCTAAAGAATTGAGTTGACATGGCCTCTTGAGAAAATTACCTATAAGACCCTTAGGCCTCACCTGGTTTCAGAACAGGCGGGCGCCGTGATTGCCGACATGTGTCAGTTGGATTTCACGACATCTGGCGCAAGAACATAGGGAAAGGATTCCTGATGCTTCAGGCCAAGCAAGGCCTTTCCGCCAGCGACGCAGGATCAGTGGGCTTTTTCAGCCCGTCTTGCCCGCCATCGCTACCGTTCGTCGGACGCAGCCCCGGCATCTGCGAGACGCTCGACACGATCAAGACCATCGGCGCCAGCGGTCTCAACCCGATCCTGATCATGGGCGAAACCGGCACGGGCAAGGAGATGCTCGCACGGGCCGTTCATCACTGGCGAGGCGGCGAGGCGAATGATTTCGTGGCCGTCAACTGCGCCTCTCTGAGCGAGACGCTGCTGGAGAGCGAGCTTTTCGGGCACGTCAAAGGCGCCTTCACCAGCGCCGAACGCGACAAGACGGGCCTGTTCGAGCTGGCCGGCAGCGGCACGCTATTCTTGGACGAAATTAGCGAGATTCCCATCACACTCCAGGCCAAGCTGCTGCGCGTGCTGCAGGAGCGCTGCTTCCGCAAGGTCGGTGGAACCAGGGAAATCCCCTGCCAGGCGACCGTGGTTGCCACGACAAACCGATCGTTGACCGAGGAGATCGACGCCGGCGCCTTTCGCCGCGACCTCTACTACCGCCTGGCCGTTCTGCCCGTCATCGTGCCGCCCCTGCGCAGCCCTGAACGACGCAGCGACATTCCGCTGCTGGCGGAGTACTTCCTCAAGCATTCGCCGCTGACGCTGCAGTCGCGCCCGTCGGGCATCTCCGGCGAGGCCTTCGCCCGACTGATGGCGCACCCTTGGCCGGGGAATGTGCGCGAACTCAAGAACGTCATGGATCGCGCGATCATCCTGGCCCGCGAAGACCAGGTCACTCCCGCCAGCCTGCGCTTCGACACGCATACCCCCGCACCGGGCATTGCCGCGGCGGCGGAGGCCCCGCGAGAAGACTTCTCCCTCGAGGCCGCCGAACGCGAGTTCATCCTGCGGGCGCTCAAGGAAACCGGATGGCAGCGCAATCGGGCGGCCGTCCTGCTGGGCATCACGCGCACAACCCTCTACGCCAAGCTCAAGCGTTACGACATCAAAATGCCTTCAGGAGCATCCTTCTATTCCGGCGGTTCTTCTGCCCAGGCCTGAGGCGCTCTTCCATCTTCCCCACTCCAGAAAGTGAACGCGCGTAAGGCATCTATGCGCGCCGGGGCGGCGATTCCATCATCTCAGGTCGTTCTCAAGGCTTGATTTGGGCTAAATGACGCCGGGCGAAGCTTTGGCATAGCTGTTGCTTGGAATGAGCAGACACTGCACATGGATGTGCGCCTTACCTGTCGACGTGGGCCAAGTGCATGGACGACACGAAAGCCACGACAGAAAATTTGTCGACTTCGCAGACGGCAGCGCCCGCCGCCAGCAACGCATCCGCTCCGGATTTTTCCGGCGCGCTGAACCTTGGCGCGATCCGGGCGGACGTGATCGGCAAATCCGTCAAAGGGCCTCATAACTGGCCGCTGGTCTTTGTGGCGCTGGGGGCTGTGGCACTGGTCTTCGGGTGGATCGGTTTTCAAGAGAAGGGCGAGCCCGAGCAATCTGCCGGTCCGCTCTACCGGCCGACCGTCGCTGTGACGGCCCCAAAGAAGGTTGCGCAGAGCCAGCCGGCCTCGGCCCCGCAGGAACTGCCCACCGGCCTTTCCTGGGCCGCCGCCCAGCGTTATTTCGCCGCCGGCGACTACGAGCGTGCCCTGATGCAGTACCAGCAATTGCTGATGGTTTCGAGCGAGCGTCCAGGCCCGGGACCGATGGCGGGGCTCTTCCGCATCCGCATCGCCGACTGCATGCTCAAGAAGGGTGACACCGCTGAATATCGTCGTATTCTGACCGAGGCCTGCCAGGGACCCAGTCCGGCGGTGAACTGTTTGGCCAACTACCGCCTGGCGATGCTGGATTTCGATCAGGAAATGTGGATGCAGGCCCGCATGCGGGCGTATCGGGCCATCGCCTCCTCGGCCGCCTTGGCCGACGCCACCGAAATCAACGCCCAGTGCGATCTGCTGGTGGCTCGCTGCCTGACGCAGCAGGTGCTCAAGGTGGCCTCCATCGACGCCATCGTGCCGCACTCGCCCTTGCCGATGGTGGACACTCTGTCGGGGGCGAAAGAAGACGACTTGGCCGCCCGCGTGCTCAACGGCGCGCATACGGTCACGGCTGCGGCGCTGGGTCCGCGCTTCACCCGCCTGGACGACTCCGACGCGATGGTGCGCTGGCAGGGGGTGTGCCTGGCCGCACCGGTCGAGCAGTCGCTCAACCGCCTCGGTCACGCCGTCGGCTGCGACGTGCGTTGGGCGGACGTGACGGCCGCGGTGCGCGGGCGGGGCGTCACGGTCATGACGCCGCCGCTGACGCAGCAGCGAATGTTTGAAACCCTCGCCGGCGCCGCCGGCCTGCTGGCCCACTTCGACGGGAAAGAAACCACGCTCCACGACCCGACGGCGTACGAATCGGCCGCCGAAGCCCGCCACCTGCTGCTGGCGGAAGCGGCCGCCGCCTGGCGACGCCTGTTCCTGCGAGACAGCGCATCGGCCCGCCTGGCAGAAGGGCACTACGCCCTGGGCATCATCAGTGAATGCACCAGCGACTGGTCCGCAGCCGTCACGGAGTACCGCCTGACGGCGCGGCAGTTCCTTCAGTCGGCCTCGGCCCCGCAGGCGCTGCTGCGATCGGCCAAGGTCTGCCTGAAGATGAAGGACTACGCCGGGGCCGAAGAGGACCTGACATCCCTGCTGGACACATACCCCCAGGCCGGCGGCATGGACGAGGTGTTCCTGTCGCTGGGCAACGCGAATCTCGAGTCCGGCCGCCAGGACGAGGCGCTGCGGTTCTTCAAGAAGGTGTATTACCTCGACCGCTCGGTCGAGACGAAGATGGCCGCGGCCGTGGGGGCAGGCGACACGTGCTTCCGCTGGGGCGACCACGAGCAGGCCATCGCCTGGCTGGGGCGCTACGTTTCGCTGGCAACGGCTCTGCCCAAGAGCCAGATCGCCCCGATCCATCTGATGATTGCCCGAAGCAACCTGTCCCTGGACAAGCTGTCCCAGGCCCGCCGCTCGCTGCGGTTGTGCCTGGCCTCGAACCCGCAGGCCAAGGTCGAAATCGAGGCCCTGATCGATCTGGCCCGCGTCGAGGGGCGCTGCGAGCGTTACGCCCAGGCCGTGGTGCTGTGCGACCGCGCGCAGAGCCGCGTCAGTGGCGACGACCGCCTCGCCGGGCAGATCGTGCTGCTGCGGGCCCAGCTCCAGCGGCACATGGGGCTGACCGAAGACGCCACCATCGACCTGCGCCGGCGCCTGCAGAACACCACCGATGCCGGCGAGGCCACCCGCCTGACGCTCGAGCTGGCAGCCTGCTATCGCCTCGGCGGCCAGATCCAGGACGCCCACGCCTTGCTGCTGGACCTGCTGACGCGAGTCAAGCCCGGACCGGCCGCTCATCGCGCCCAGTGCGAGCTGGCGGAGTTGTCGCTTGAACTGGGCAAGAACCGCCAGGCGGCCTTGCTCTCGGGCGAATTGCTCAAGATCACGCCCGACGTGCAGCTTCGCGCCAGGGCTACCCAGGTGCTCGTGGCGGCGCAGGTGTCGGATAAGGATTTCAACACGGCCGTCTCGACGATGGCCGCCAGCGCCGCGGCGGGGGGCTCCAAACGATGAACTTCCGACCGCTCCACGCGCTGGCGCTGATGATGGCCGCGGCGATGCCGCTGGCCGCATGGTCGGCAGAGCCCGCCCAGAGCGACAAAGTCAAGCAGCTCTATCTCGACTTTGCCCAGGCGCCGGCCAGCGGTCCGGACAATTCGCTCCAGGCCAGCGTTGACCGCCTCAAGGCCCAGCGCGTCCAGCGCGCCGCCATCCCCGCGGCCGCGACGTCGCAGGCGGCTACCGATCTGGCCATGCCCCTCGCCTCGCAGCCGGCCCGCGACGCCCTGACCGCCGAGACCCTCGATACGCTCAAGCGAATCCCGCCCAGTCAGCAGAAGAACCTGCTGGCGGCCGCCGACGGAGTCTTCAACGACGGGCACCTGCCTCACGCCCGCGCGATGTACGAAGCCGTTCTGGCACAGAACCCGCCGGCGCCCACGCGGGCGTGGGTGCTCTACCAGTTGGGCAACTGCGTCCGGGCCGCCGACCCGCGATCGGCGATGGCGCTCTACAACCAGGTCGTCAAGGAGCACGGCGACTGCCCCTGGGCCCAGGCCGCCCAGGCCAGCGCCAAACTGCTGGAGTGGAAACAGGCCTCGGCCGTCCAGGAACTCGTCGACTCCAGCGGCCGCATCAGCCTGCAGTTGACGTCCCGCCCGGCAGCGCCCGCTTCCAAACCCGCCGATGAAACGGCGGCGTCAGGGGGGGCCGGCGATGAGTGACCGCCTCTGCCGCAACGTGCTGATCGTCAGCCCACAGTCGCAGACGGCGCGGGTGCTGCTGGCCGAACTGGCTGCGGTGGGCATCCGCGGCATGGTGGTGCGAGAGGCCGACAAGGCCGCCGCCGCCATCCCCCAGCCGATCTGGGACCTGGTCATCATCGAGTCGCAGATTCCCGGCGGGCCTTGGGGACTCATCGAACGCAGCCGCACGTGCTACCCGGAGCGCCCGCTGGTGATGGTGGGTCCGGCTGGCGACACCGCCTCGGCGGTCGAAGCCATGCGGGCGGGCTGCTGGGACTACCTGGCCGCTCCCCTGGAAGCCCCAGCCGCACGGGCCTTGATCGAGACGTGCCTGCCCGCCGGCGCGGCAGGGCAGATCGTCGCCGGCGAAGGCGACGCGAGCGGGCGCTACCAGATCGCCGGCGTCAGCGGGCGATTCCTCGAAGTGGTGGAACTGGCCCGCCGCGTGGCGCCAACCTCTGTCTCGGTCCTCATCAGCGGCGAGAGCGGCACGGGCACGGAACTCCTGTCGTACCTCATCCACCGCGAAAGCCGCCGCACGCGGGGCTCGTATATCCGCGTCAACTGTGCGGCCCTGAGCGAGTCGCTGCTGGAGAGCGAGCTGTTCGGCCACGAACGCGGCGCCTTCACCGGCGCCTGCGCGCAGCGCAAGGGTCGGTTCGAGCGGGCCGACGGCGGCACGCTGCTGCTGGACGAGATCTCCGAGACCGGCCCGCGACTCCAGGCCGAATTGCTGCGCGTGCTCGAGCAGCAGGACTTCGAGCGCGTCGGCGGCAGCGAGAATATCCACGTCGACGTCCGCGTCGTCAGCACGACCAATCGCGACCTGTCGTCCGACGTCGAGACCGGGCGCTTCCGCCGCGACCTGCACTACCGCATCGCCGGCGTGCATCTGCAGGTGCCGCCGCTGCGGCAGCGCGTCGAAGACATCCCCGTGCTGGTGTGGCATTTCGTCCATCAATATGCCGCCGAGGTGCGGCGCAAGATCACCGACATCGACCCGGCGATGCTGGACCTGTTCTGCGGCTACCACTGGCCCGGCAACATCCGCCAGCTTCGCAACGTCGTGCGAACCGCGCTGATCTTCGGGCGAGAAGGCGTCCTGTCGCTGCGCGACGCGGGCTTTCTGGCCGACGAGCTTGGCCGCGGCCAGGGCGAGCAGGTCGTCACGCTACGGCTGCGCGAGCTGGAACGCCAGGCCGTCATGGAGGCCCTTCGCCGCACGCGGCGCAACCAGGTCAAGGCCGCCGAACTGCTGGGGATTTCCGACCGCACCCTGCGCGAGAAGCTCCGCAGATACCGCGCCGAGCCGCAAGGCCAGCCCTCAGGAGAAACCGCATGCCAATCCAGCCCGACATAACCGCGTATCTCGAAGCGGCCGTGCGAGCGGCCCAGATGCGCGAGACGGCGATCGCCAACAACATCGCCAACATGGGCACGGCCGGCTACCGGCGCCGCGCCGTGCAGTTCGAGCAGACGCTGGCCGAGGCGATCAAGCGCGGCAACGTGAGTGAGGACGACTTCAAGGCCCAGATCTTCTCGCCGATGAACACGCCCGTCGACGAGCGGGGCAACGACGTGAGCATCGACCAGGAGATCGGCGACATGGTCCAGAACACCGGCGCGTACAAGACGTACCTGCGCCTGCTGTCCAAGATGTATCGCCAGATGGAAACGGCGATCAATAGCTGACGAGGTGAGCGATGAGCAACATTCGAATAGCCTCTCCGGTGGATATCGCCATCAGCGGCATGCGGGCCGAGTCGTACCGCATGACGGCCATCGCCAACAATATAGCCAACGCCTACACCACGCGCGGGCAGGATGGCCAACCCTACCGCCGCATGGAGGTCGTGCTCTCCAGCAGCGACGGGATGTCGGGCGTGACGTTTTCCCAGGCCGAGCCGGACACCAAGACCGGATTCCTCCGCGTGCACCAGCCCGGACACCCCGACGCCGATGCCGGCGGGTACGTCAGCATGCCCAACGTCCAGTTGCCCGTGGAAATGATGAACATGGTGACGGCTTCGCGGGCCTACCAGGCCGGCGCCGCCGTCATGAAGAAGCAGCAGGAAATCGTGGACGTGGCCGTGGAACTCCTCAAGTAAGGACCGTGCGATGGCAGGAATAACGCCAATTTCAGGAATGGGTGCTCTGACGCCTGCGGCCGCCGGGGCCCTGCGACCCGCCGTCGGCGGCGAAGGCAACGTCGACTTCGGTCAACTGCTCAAGACGGCCGTCGCCAGTGCTGACAAACCGCAGGAAAACGTCGTCGCGACGATCCAGGACCTGCTGTCGGGCAAGAGCAAGGACGTCCTTCCGGCCGTTCAGGCCATGGCCAAGGCCGACATGAGCTTCAAACTGCTCATCGGCGTTCGCAACAAGGTGATCGAAGCGTACAAGCAGACCATGAGCATGCAGCTTTAAGCGGAATTGAGAGCCTTCAGTGGCAATGGGCCAACTAGAAAACATGGGCGGTTTGCTGCGGCGGCTGACGCTGGTGCAGCGCGTCGTGCTGCTGACGATCGTTCTGGCGGTGGCGGTCGCCTGCGTGATGCTGGTGGGCTGGGCCCGCCAGCCGCAGATGGCGCTGCTGTACGGCGATCTGGCGCCGGAAGAGGCGGCCAAGGTCGTCGACAAGGTCCGCGAGGAGGGCTCGCCCTTCGAGCTGGGCCAGGGCGGCACGAGCGTGTACGTCCCGGTGGAGCGCGTCGCGGCGTTGCGCCTGGCGACGGCATCGGCGGGGCTTCCGGCCGCCGACCGTGCCGGCTACCGTATCCTGGACGACGAGAAGATCGGCACCAGCCCCTTTGCCCAGCGCGTCAACCACGTCCGGGCCATCGAGGGCGAGCTGGCCAAGAGCCTGCAGATGATCGAGGGCGTCGTCGGCGCCCGCGTGCACGTGGTCAAGCCCGAAAGCTCCGTCTTCGCCGGAAAAGGAAAAGAGCCCTCGGCGACGGTCGTGCTCAAGCTTCGGTCGGGGTGGCGGCCCTCGCCCGCCAACGTCGCGGCCGTCACGCACATGGTCGCCGGAAGCATCGAAGGCCTCACCGCCGCCAAGGTGACGGTCGTCGACAGCGCCGGAAACCTGCTCAGCGGCGAGGGCGGCACGGAGTTCTCCCGCAAGGCGGACACCTTCCTGGACTACAAGAGCCGCGTCGAGATCTATCTGGCCAAGAAGGCCGAGGACATGCTCACGGCCGTGCTGGGGCCCAACCGCGTCTCTGTGAAGGTGACGGCTGAAATCGACACGCTCAACGGCACGCAGACGATCGAGACGTACGACCCGGCCAAGCGCGTGGTCAGCAAGGAAGAGATCCGTTCGTCGTCGGGCGGGGCCGCCGGCGCCGCGGCCGGGGCGGCGTCGAAGGAAGAGAACATCACCAACGAATACCTCGTCAGTCGCACCGTCGAGCAGCGCCAGGACCTGCCCGGACGCATCAAGTCGCTTTCGGTGGCGGCCTTCGTGAGCCTGACGCAGATGCCCGCCGCCGGCGAGGGGGACAAGGCCGCCGATGCCGCCAAGAAGACCGACAAGACCCCGAATGTCAGCGAGAAGGACGTCGAGGACATCATCCGCAACGCCATCGGGCTCAAGGAGTCCGACACGCTCAAAGTCGTCAACACGGTCTTCTACGAGCATCCGGCCGAGGCCATCGAGCAGCAGGGCCTGTTCACCGTCGACTTCATGCTCGACATGGGGCGCCGGTTGTCACTGGGGATCCTGGTTGTCGGCGTGCTGGTGACGCTGAAGATGATGCGCGGTTCGAGCCGCAAAGCCGCCCAAGCCGCCCTGGCGGGCTTGCCCGCCCAGCAGGCCCTGACCGGCGGGGCGGCCCCGGGCAACCTGCTGCCGTCCGAAAGCACCGACCCCAACGCCCTGAGAATGCAGATCACCCACGCGCTGCAGGAGAAGCCCGAGGAAGTCAAACGGCTGTTCCTGAACTGGGCCCAGACCCAGGAAGGAGCCGGCTAGATGGTCGCTTACAGCGGAGTGCGAAAGGCCGCGGCGCTGCTGATGAGCCTCGATGCCGGCACGGCCGCGGCGCTGCTCAAGTCGGCCGAGCCGGGCACGCTCAAGCAGATCGTCGCCGAAGTGGCGTACCTGATCCAGACCGGACAGCACGCCTCCAACGACGCCGTGCGAGAGTTCCTCACGCTGCTCCAGAGCGGCCGCCGCCAGAGCGATCCGGTCATGCAACTGCTGGAGATGGCCCTGGGCGAGCAGGCCGGAAACGTCCACCGCGAGGTGCAGGACCTGCTGGCGATGAAGGACCCCTTCGGCCAGGTGCGATCGGCATCGGTCGCGCACATCGCCCAGGCCCTGGGCGGCGAAAGCCCGCAGGTGATCGCCCTGGTGCTGGGCGAACTGCCGATCAAAAAGTCCACCGAACTGCTGGGCCTCATCGACCCCGCCCAGCGAGGCCAGGCAGTGCGTCTGATGGCCGGCGGCAGCGAACTGTCCGACCTGGTGCGCCTCAAGGTCGCCCGGGCCCTACGGTCAAAGCTCGACCAGATCGCCCGCAAGGCCGCCCAGGAGCAGGACGGCGGCGCCGCGCCGCAACAGCCGGCGGCCGCGACCATGTCGCCCCAGCAGAAACAGTATCGCAAAGTCGCCCAAGTGCTGCGAGGACTGCCCGCCGAACCTCGCGGCGAGCTGCTCAAGGCCCTGGCCCAGCGCAGCGAGGAAACCGCCATGGGCGTCCAGCAGATGATGGTGCTCTGGCAGGACCTGCCCATCATCGCAGACCGGGCGGTCCAGGAGTCGCTTCGCAGCGTCGACAGCCGCAAGCTGGCCCTGGCGCTGGTCGGGGCCGACGAGGCCGCCAAGGCCAAAGTCCGGGCCAACATCTCCGAGCGGGCGGCGGCGATGCTCGACGAGGAAACCTCGCTGCTGTCGTCGCCCAAGCCGGTCGACGTCGAGCAGTCGCGGGAGCTGATCCTCGCGGCCTTGCGCAAGATCAACGACAGCGGCGAGCTGACCTTCCAGGAGTCCTGAGATGGCGGTACCGACATTGCATCTTGAGGGCAAGCTGATGAGCGTCAGCGTCGCCGGCAGCAGCCCCGGGACAGGCAGCGAATTGCTGGACCTGCAGCGCGAGCTGGCGGCCGAACGCGACGCCACCGCCCAGGCGCGCCAGGCAATGGAGCAGGGCGCCGCCGAGCTGGTGCGCCTGCTGCACGAACTGCCCATTGGCATCGAGAAGCAGTTGGCCCAGTTGGCGCTGGGGATCGCCCGCAAGGTGATCTGCCGGGAGATCGAGGCCGGACGGTACGAGATCGACGCCATCGTCGCCGAGGCGCTGGAAGGCATCGACACGCGGGGGGGCGTGGTGGTGCGGCTCAATGCGGCCGACCTCGCCCGCAGCGGCCTGGCAAAGAATGCCGGCGGCGATGGGGCGGTGTTTCAGGCCGACGCGGCGATCGAGCCGGGCCAGTGCCGCATCGAGACGCCCGACGGCGTGGCCGAGTGGACGCTGGACAACCACATGGAAGAGATTGCCCGGGCCCTGACCGGCTCGGGTGGAGACCAGGATGGCTGTTAACCTCGACAGGTTCACCTCCCGCCTGGACGCGCTGAAGCTGGTGCGCTGCCGCGGGACCGTCGCACGCGTGACGGGCACGACCATCGAGAGCGACGGCCCGCCGGTGGGCGTGGGGCAGCTTTGCGTGGTGCATCTGGCCGACGGGCGGCGCGTGCAGGCCGAGGTCGTCGGCTTCAACGGCAGCCGCCGCGTGCTGCTGCCTTTCGAGGGCATCGACGGGATCGCCCCCAACGACCCCGTTGCCGCCAGCAGCAGCCCGCGCCGCGTGGTGCTGGGCCCGGCGCTGCTGGGGCGCGTGCTCGACGGCCTGTGCAGGCCCATCGACGGCAAGGGCCCGCTGGTGGGCGAGGACAGCCGCTGCCTCGACGCCCTGCCGCCCTCGCCGCTGACACGCCGCGTCATCGACGAACCGCTGACGCTGGGGATTCGCGCCTTCGACGGGCTGTTGACGCTGGGCAAGGGGCAACGCGTCGGCATCTTCGCCGGCAGCGGCGTGGGCAAGAGCACGCTGCTGGGCTGGATCGCCCGCGACAGCGCCGCTGATGTGAACGTGTTGGCGCTGGTGGGCGAGCGCGGCCGCGAGGTGCGGCAGTTCATGGAAGAATCGCTGGGACCCGAGGGGCTGGCCCGCAGCGTGGTGATCGTCGCCACCGCAGACGCCTGCCCCATCCAGCGCGTCAAGGCCGCCTTCGCGGCGATCACCATTGCCGAGCATTTCCGCGACCGCGGGCAGAACGTCCTGTTCATGATGGACTCGCTGACGCGGTTCTGCCAGGCGCAGCGCGAGATCGGCCTGGCCGCCGGCGAGCCACCGACCACGAAGGGCTACTGCCCCAGTGTGTTTGCGATGCTGCCCAAGCTCACCGAGCGCCTGGGTCTGGCGGCTACCGGCAGCATCACAGGCATCCTGACGGTGCTGGTCGAGGGCGACGACATGAACGACCCTGTCGCCGATTCCGCCCGATCGCTGCTTGACGGGCACGTGGTGCTCTCGCGCAAGCTCGCCGAGATGGGGCACTACCCGGCCATCGACATCCCTCAGAGCGTCAGCCGCCTGATGCCCGCCATCTGCACGCGCGAGCACCTGCTGGCCGCCCAGCGCGTGCGGGCGGCGTACGCGACGTACCTCGCCGCCGAGGACCTGATCAACATCGGCGCCCTGGCGGCGGGGAGCAACCGCCGCATCGACAAGGCGGTGTCGATCATCGACCGGATCAACGAGTTCCTCATCCAGTCCAGCGACCAGAGCAGCGAGTTCGCCCAGACGGTGGCGTCGCTGACAGAGATCGGCTCGTCGTGGGACTTCCTGGGCGGGTCTGACAGCCCCGCCGGCGGGGGTAAGAAGGCATGAAGAAGTTCTCATGGCCTCTGGAAAGACTGTTGCACGTGACCGCCCAGCGGGAAGAGGCGATGCGCGCCGAACTGCAGGGCCTGGTCGCGCAGGTCGCGGGTCTGCGCAGCCAGATCGCCCGCCGCCGCGCCGCCGTGCGGCAGGCGCTGACGGTTATGGCCGCCGCGCCGCTGCAGGAGCGGCTCGACGGGCAGAGGCTGTTCCTGGCCGGCAGCGAGTATGAGCTTGAGCACGCCCGCACGCAGCAGCAGCGGATCAAGGCGATGGAATCGCTGGCCCAGGAGAAGCGCAAGGCCCTCGTCGAGCAGCGCAAGAACCGCCGCAAGCTCGAGCGCCTTGGCGAAAAGGCCTTCCAGGACTGGCAGCGGCAGGTGCTGCTGTGGGAGCAGAAACAACTTGATGAGGTCGCCACGACCGCTCGCGCCCGCAGGGGCGCCGCGGCGGCCTCGGTCAGAGCACCGGCAGGTGGGCAATGAAGAAGATCGTGATCGTGGCCGTGGCGGGAGTCATCAGCTTCGTCGGGTCGTTCCTTATCAGCGGCGCGATGGCGCCTCCTCCTTCGCCCCCGGCCGCGGCGGTCTCGGAGGCGCCGGCCCCGGCGCCGGCCGACGAGCCGCCGGCGCTGCTGGGACGCGAGAAGGAGCTCGACGAGCTCGTGCGGGACGTGCGGGCCAAGCTCGAGGAACTTCGCCGCAAGGAAGACCATCTCGACCAGCGCGAGAAGCGCCTGTCGGTGACGCAGGACCAGATCAAGCAGCAGACGGTGGAGCTGGAGACGCTGCGGGTATCGCTGGTGGCGCCGCTGGCGAGGCTCAAGGAAGCCCGCGATCAACTCGAGCGGGCCCGCGTGACGGTGTCGGCTGAGGAACGCGTCAACCTCAAGCGGGCGGCGTCGATCTACGAGATGATGGACCCCGTCCGCGGCGGGCAGATCCTGGGCGAGATGTGCACCAACAACCAGGAAGACGACGCAGTGCGGATCCTGTACCTGATGTCGGAGCGGTCGGCGGGCAAGGTTCTTCAGGAGATCAAGGATAAGGGCCTGGCTGCGCGGCTGTTTGAGAAAATGAAGCAGATACGAGAGCAAGGATAGGCGTCATGGACATTGCAACAGCGGTGGGATTGCTGGCGGGGTTTGGCGTGATCACATGGTCGATCCTGATGGGCGGCTCGGTCATGCTGTTCATTCACGTGCCGTCAATGCTGATCACCGTCGGGGGGATGCTCTGCGCGACGTGCATTCACTTTTCCATGGGGCAGATGCTGCGGATCTTCGGGATCATCAAGAAGACGCTCTTCTACCGCATGCCTGACGAGCAGCAGTTGATCCAGAAGATGGTCAACTACTCGGCCATCAACCGTCGCGACGGAACGCTGGCCTTGCAGCAGCAACTCGCCGGAGCGGGCGACCGGTTCCTGGCGATGGCGCTGCAGATGCTCATCGACGGCCAGAGCGAGGACAACATCGGCAAGCACCTGTCGATGGAGATCCAGTGCCTCCAGGAGCGCCACGGCGACGGCAAGAAGATGCTCGAGTTCATGGGCAACTCTGCCCCGGCCTTCGGGATGGTCGGGACGCTGATCGGTCTGATCCAGATGCTGGCCAACATGTCCTCGCCCGACCAGATCGGCGCGGGGATGGCCGTGGCGCTGATCACAACGTTCTACGGGGCGTTCCTGGCCAACCTGGTCTTCATTCCGCTGGCGGGCAAGCTGGGGATCCGCTCCAAGCAGGAACTGATGCTGCGGGAGATGATCGTCCAGGGAACGCTGAACATCTGCCGCGGCGAAAATCCCACGACCGTCCGTGAAAACATGCAGGCGTTTATCTCCGCCAAGCACCGAGAGGAACTCAAGCCGACCGTCTGATGGCCACGCGAAATCGACAAAGTGACGCCCCGGCCGGACCGGGAATCTGGATCGTCAGTTTCAGCGACTGCATGACCAACCTCATGACGTTCTTCGTCCTGCTGGTTTCATTTGCGTCCTTCGACAAGGCGGCCATGAGCCGCCTCGGGACCGTCTTCGAGAGCGTCTCGAAGCCCTCGATCTTCGGCGAGCACAAACCTCCCGGCGGTTCCCTCCTGCCCCCGCCGCCGAGCAACGACGTGACCGAAAAAGGCAGCGAGGCCCCCACGGACCGGCCCGCCGAACTGACCGTCTCGCCCCAGGAGAGCCCCGACACCGACCTCCAGGCCGCCCGACAGGAGATCTCCCTGCCCATCGAGAAACTCTTCTGGGGCAATGGCGCCGCCCTCCAACCGGCGGGGCGGCAAACCCTGGCCGCCATCGCGCCGTACCTGGCGAAAATCCCGCGCACCGTCGTCGTCGAGGTCGGCAGCGCCGCCCAGATGAATCGCGCTGCCGCCATCGTCGCATGCTTCACGCAGACCCATCGACTGCCGGTCGAGCAGTTCTGCATTTGCGCCCCGACGCGGAGGGCCTCCAGCGCGGCCGGCGATTACGTCAAGCTGATCGTCCTGGCCAAGGAGGTCTGCCCGTGAAGCCCTCCCAGGAAGAATCCTCCGGCGTCCCGATCTGGATCCTGTCCTTCGGCGACATGATCACCAACCTGCTGGCGTGTTTTGTCATGCTGCTGGCGTTCGCATCGTCGGTCAATGACGCCTCGTTCAAGGCCGGGCAAGGCTCCTTCAAGCGGTCCATCTCGCAGTGCGGCCTGCCGAGCTGGCTGTTCGGGCGCGACGAGGAAGTGCTCGACAGCCGCGAGGTGCGCTACCCCACCACGCAGGCCGAAAAGACCGGGCGCGTCATTGACGGCGAGGAAGATGAAATCCGCCGCGCGTTCGACAAGCTCGCCCGGCAGATCGACACGCAGACAGCCACCGGCGCCGAAAAGATCCTCGGCCGCACCGCCACCCGCGTGGCGTTCGCCCCCGGCGCCAGCGAGCTGACACCAGAGGCTGCTGCGCACCTGAAGGAGCAGGCCGATTCCTACCGGCAGAACCTCTCGCAGAGGGGTGTGCGGGTGCTGGTGACGGGCCTGGCACCCGATGGCGATGCCGGCGAGGCCCTGGCCTTGTCGCTGCGGCGGGCCAATGCGGCAGCCGACCTGCTGCGACACGCTCTGGCCCGCGAGATATCGATGCGGCGGTGGGAGATTTCCGCCTGGGGCGCCGGGCGCGGCGAGGCGTGGGCCAAGGCCGCCTGCGGCAGTCCCCAGCAGACGTTCATCATCATTACTCTGGTGATTGGGCAATAGTAACGCAGCCGCTCCCCCAGCGGCAGACAACATAACGAGGTGTCATGATGGCCGAAGAAGAAGCGACGTCAACGCCGGAAATACCGGCTGTGGACAAGAAGAACCTGATCGTGCTGGCGGCGATGGTGCTGGTGACGATGGTGGCTGCTGCGGCCGGAGGACACTTCGCCAGTCGGGTGATGCACACGACGGCCGCGACGCAACCCGCCCAGGCCACTCAGCCCGCCGCCGAACCCGCCGAGTCGTCGACGGCCCAGCCGACGACGGTCTTCGTCAACTTCGAGCCGATCATCGTCAACGCCAACGAGCCGCGCCTGCAGCGATATATCCGCGCGGCCATCACGCTGGTCATCCGCCGCGAGCACGAAAAGCAGGTCAACGACCTCCTCGCCAAGCGTAAGGACGAAGTGAAGAACTGGATGATCACCTACCTGTCGGGCTGCAGCCTGGAGGAGGTTCGCGGACCGCGAAACCTCAACCGCGTGCGGCGCGAGATCCACGACTCGCTCAACGAGATGCTCTGGCCAAGCCAGAAACCGCTGATCGAGAACGTTCTGCTCAAGGAGTTCCAGGTGCAATGAACTCCTCCGCCCGGACCATGCAGGAACACGTGGTGCACGTGCTGCTCGACGCCATTGGGCAGTCGCCCTCGCCGGCGTTCATGCGCGACGAGCAGGCCCCGGAGTATGACTGGGATGCCCCGAGCCTGTTCGGGCCCGAGCAGATCGAGCGGCTCAACACGCTCGCCGCTGACATGGCCGCCTCGGCCCGCCAGGCCCTGGCGGCTCTGCTCGAAAGCGACACGCCCTTCGAGTGCTGCCGGCTCGAACAGGTCTACGAGCGACAGCTCGCCGCCGACGTCGCAGCCGCCCAGACTGTCCGCTACAGCATGACGTTGCTGGAGGCACAGGAAAAGCCGCTGGGCCTGGTCGAGATGGACGCCCCGCAGGCGCGCCAGTGCGTCGCGCGGCTGCTGGGAGCCACCGAAGACGCCGTGGCCGCCGAGACGGCGATGTCGGCTGTCGAGCAGGACCTGCTGCTGGATATCTTCTCGGCGCTGGTCAAGGCGTTCTCGACGGCGTGGGTTCGGGGCGGGGGCAAGCCCCTGCAGCGCGGCGCCGTGTCCTCTAAAGCGAACGCATGGGCAGCCGACGGGCAGGGCGAGTACTGCCGCGTGATCTTCCGCCTCGGCAGCGACGGGCAGGGCAACGTGACGCTGACGCTGCCGGCAGCGGCGATGGCGGCCGTCTGCGGCGCCGTGGCCGCGCCCGCCCAGCCGGTGGAGGAGGCGCGCCGACACATGCGGGCGTATGTGGAAGTCTCGCCCGTTCCAGTGGAGGTGAAACTGGGCACTGCCGCCGTGGCGGTGCGCGACTTGGTCGACCTCCATGCCGGCGACGTGCTGGTGCTCTCGACGACCGTGGACGAGCCGGTCGTGCTGGTGCAGCGGGGCAAGGCCCTGCTCAGTGGTGCGGCCGTCGTCTGCGATGGCCATTATGGATTCCGCGTCACCAACAGGCTGCCAGGCCTGAAGTCGACGAAAGATTCTTCACCCGCATGAGGTAGAACATGACCACCGAAACATCCACCGAAACACCGTCCCAGCCCTCCGCCGCCGAAGAGAGCGATGCGTCGGCCGTCGCGGTGCAGGACGCCCAACTTCCCGAGGCCGCCGAAGCCGCCGTCTCCGCCCCGGCGGGACAGATCGAGATCCTGCTCGACGCGTTGATGACGGTCACGGCGATGGTAGGCCAGGCCGAGCTGCCCGTGCGAGACCTGCTGCAACTGGGCCCGGGCTCGGTGCTCAAACTCGACCGCCGCAAAGGTCAACCGATCGACCTGTACCTGCGCGGCGTGAAGTTCGCCACGGGTCAACTGGTCGTCGTCGGCGAAAACCTCGGCGTGCGGATCAACCAGATCCTCGCCCCACCCAAGGCGATGTGAAGCAGAGGTGTGTTATGGGTGGAATTCCTCATGGCAAATATTAAGCGATGTAAAATTACCCGCCCAGGCGCAAGGTTCTTGTACGCTTGCGACCCTTCTCTTAAGACGTAATCACCTGTATTTATTAGGCTTACTGTTTGGCATGGAGTGTGCTGCTTCTCCTGGTGCATGGATGCGACAGATTTAATACGTATTGGCAGTGCAGGCGGTCCGCGCCGTCGACGGTGGGCTGTGCTTGCCGCCGTCATTTCCGTTCTTGTACTGGCCTCGATGTGTCTGAACGGTCAGAACTCTACCGTCGCCGCTTCGACGCCCGCGTCACAACCGGTTCCGGCTTCGGCGGCTTCGGCCGCTGCCTCCCCGCCGCCTTCTCTGCCGCTTCGCAGCGAGGGAACGCCCCTGATCTTCAAGAAGGACGAGGGCAACATGCTCTGGCGGATGGTGGCCTCGCTGGTGGTCGTCGGCGTGCTGGCGGCCGGGGCGGTCCTGATGGCCCGGCGCAATATGCTGCAGCGGCTGACCGGCGGACGAAAGGGGACCCTGGGTGTTCTGGAGGCCTCGCGGCTTGGGCCGCGGGCCATGATGTACCTCGTCAAGGCGGGCAAGAAGAAATACCTCCTGGCGGCTTCGAGGGAGCAGGTCACGTTCCTGGCCGAGGTCACCGAGGCATACGACGATGAGCCGACACCCGCATAATCTCCCGCGGCGTTTGCCAGGCACCCTGGCGGCTGCGGCGCTGCTGGCCGTTCTGGCGGAAGCCGCCCTCGCGCAGCCGGTAGCGCCCGCGCCGCCGGCGCTACCGGCTGCCCGCCCGGCGGCGAGCCAGCCGGCGGCGGTCCCGAGCATGGGCAACGTGATGAGCCTGGTCGACAAGGCCACCTCCGCCCAGGGCGGCAAGGGCGACTGGTCGTCGCCGGTCAAGCTGGCGGTGGTCTTCACGGGCATGGCGCTGCTGCCGAGCATGCTGGTAATGATGACAGCCTTCTCGCGCATCGTGATCGTGCTGGCGTTCATCCGCCGCGCCCTGACGACGCAGAGCATTCCCCCGACCATCGCCATTATCGGCCTGGCCCTGTTCCTGACGCTGTTCACCATGGCCCCGGTCATGGGGCGGATGAACGAGAAGGCCATCCAGCCCTACCTGGCCGACAAGATCAATTTTGAAGCCGCAGCCACGGCCGCCAATGCCGAACTCAAAGACTTCATGCTCCGCCAGACGCGCAAGAGCGATCTGGAGTTGTTCGTCAACATGTCGAACATTCCCCAGCCGCGCACGGCTGAGGACGTGCCCACGTACGTGGCGATTCCGTCCTTTGCCATCAGCGAGTTCCGCACGGCCTTCGAGATGGGGGCGCTGCTGTTTGTGCCGTTTCTGCTGATCGACCTGGTGATCTCGGGCATCCTGCTGTCGGCGGGCATGATGATGCTGCCGCCGGCGATGATCTCGCTGCCGTTCAAGATCGTGCTGTTCGTGCTGGTGGATGGCTGGCGCGTGCTGGCCCAGACGCTGGTGTCGAGCTTTAACTAGAGCTGACAACATGCGCGGGCGAGACGCCCGTGCGACGCATGGGCAGGATGCCCATGCTACGAGGCGCTCATGGACGACCAGATGGTGCTCTATATCGGCAAGCGAACGCTCGAGACGGCGCTGCTGGTCTCGACGCCGGTGCTGCTGGTGGCGTTGCTGGTGGGCGTGCTGACGGCGATCCTCCAGGCCGTCACCAGCCTGCGCGACATGACGCTGGGCACGGTGCTCAAGCTGGCGGCTGTCGGGCTGACGCTGCTGGCCACGGGCGGATGGATGATGCAGATGGCGACGGCCTTCACGCTGGAGATCTTCCAGCAGACGCAGGCATTGGGACGGTGATGGACACATGGGTCTTACTTCTGCCGATCGGCCTGGTGCTGGCGCGGGTCAGCGGCTTCTTTGCCATGCTGCCGATCTTCGGCCACGGCATGACGCCGATGATCGTGCGCGTGGGCATCGCCCTGACGGTGACGATGTTCACCGCCATCGCGCAGCCGTGCCCGGCGTCGCTGATCGCCTCGCCGGTTCACTGGCTGCAGGCGACGGTCTGGATGCTCCAGGAAGCCACGTTGGGCCTGGCGCTGGGCCTGGGGGTGCGGCTGGTCTTCACCGCCGCCCAGCAGGGTGGGTTCGTTATCGCCCAGCAGATCGGCTTCACCGACGCCGGCGTCATCGACCCGGTCACCGGCGAAGAGGCCGACCCGATCCCGCAACTGATCGAACTGTTGTTCATCCTGCTGTTCCTGGCCGCCGGCGGGCACCTGCTGCTCATCCGGATGGTCGTCGACAGCTACCACTGGTTCCCGCCGGCAACGGCGCCGGACCTTGGGGCGCTGGCCGGCGGAGTGCTCGACGCCGGGGCCGTCATGCTCCTGCTGGCGGTGAAACTGGCCGCCCCGGTGCTGGCGGCGTTTCTGATCCTGGCGTCGGTGCTGGCCGTGTTGGCCCGCGTGATGCCCGAGATCAACATTCTCTTCGAGAGCTACCCGCTGCGCGTCGGGGCCGGATACATGCTGGCCATCGGCGTCGTTCCCGTGCTCGATGCGCTGCTGGGCGAGACGGCCCAGTGGATGAAGCGGGCGATGACCGCGTGAGACATGGCGGATAAACCTTCACAAGACAAGACCGAACAGCCGACCGCCGAACGCCTGCGCAAGGCGCGGCAGGAGGGGCGCATTCCCGAAAGCCAGGAACTGCCCTCGGGACTGATGCTGCTGATGCTGACGCTGGTGCTGGCCATCGGCGGCGGCTGGCTGTTCGATCGCCTGGCCGGCGAGTTCAGCCAAGGGCTCTCGCTGCGCCTGGGGCACCCGATGACGCAGGAAGACTTCACGCACCTGCTGCGGGCCAAGGGCGTGCAGGGTCTGGTCATCGTGGCGCCGTTCGCGATCGGGGCGCTGGCGGTCTCGATGCTGGCCAGCGTATTGACCAGCGGATGGTCGGTCTCGACCAAGGCGCTGAAGTTCAACCTGGAGAAGATCAACCCGTTCAAGGGGTTCGGCAACCTGATCTCGCTCAAGTCGGTGGTGCAGCTGCTCACGTCGACGACGAAGGTGACGGTGATCGCGATGGTCACCTGGTACTCGGTGCGCGACGAGATCCCGCGCCTGTCGGTCCTGACGTGGCAGGACCCGCAGGCGATGATCGCATCGAGCGGGCGGCTGCTGCTGAGCGTGCTGGCCCGGATCACGCTGGCGCTGCTGGTCATCGGCGGGCTGGACGTGCTGTACCAGAAGTGGAACTTCCGCCGCCAGTTGAAGATGACCCGACAGGAGGTCAAGGAAGAGAACAAAGAACACGAGCAGAGCGGCGAGATCAAGAGTCGCGTCCGCTCGATCCAGTACGCCATGGCCCGGCGGCGCATGCTGGCCGACGTCGCCGCGGCCGACGTCGTGGTGGCCAACCCCACGCACGTGGCGGTGGCCCTGAAATACGACTCGATGAAGATGGCCGCCCCGATCGTGGTCGCCAAGGGCGCCGACCTGATGTGCGAGAAGATCAAGGAGATCGCCCGCCTGCACGACGTGCCCGTCGTGACGCGCCCCGAGCTGGCGCGCGGGCTGTTCGCCGCGGCGGACATCGGCGAGGCGGTGCCCGATTCGCTCTTTGTGGCGGTGGCTGAAGTGCTGGCGATGATCTACCGCATGCGAGGCGTGGCGGCGCGGCGCCGCAAGGCCGGGGGGGCCGGTCTCTGATGAGCGAGAACAAGGAACTATCGCTGGCGACGGAGTTGGGCGGCGGGCGCGGGCCGGTGGCGCGCGTGCTGGCCAACAACGACGTGATCCTGGCCGCCGCGCTGGCGACGGTGCTGGCGACGCTGCTGATCCCGCTGCCGACGTTCATTCTGGATCTGCTTCTGTCGTGCAGCATCGCCGTGTCGATCGCCACGATGGTGATCGTGCTTTCGGCCCGCGAGTCGATCGAGTTCTCGACCTTCCCCTCGCTGCTGCTGTTCGTGACGCTGTTCCGCCTCTCGCTCAACGTGGCCTCGACGCGCCTGATCCTGCTCCAGGGCGACGCGGGCAAGATCATCGAAACCTTCGGCAATTTTGTCGTCGGCGGCAACCTGGTGATCGGGCTGGTGATCTTCCTGATCCTGGTGATCATCCAGTTCGTCGTCATCACCAAGGGCGCCGAGCGCATCAGTGAAGTGGCCGCCCGGTTCAACCTCGACGCCATGCCGGGCAAGCAGATGGCCATCGACGCCGACCTCAACGCCGGGCTCATCGGCGATACCGAGGCCAAGGCTCGCCGCAAGAAAATCGTCTCCGAAAGCGAGTTCTACGGAGCCATGGACGGCGCCAGCAAGTTCATCCGCGGCGACGCGGTGGCCGGCCTGGTCATCGTCGCGGTCAACCTCATCGGCGGGATCATCGTCGGCATGACGCGGGGCATGAATGTGTCCGAGGCCATCAAGACCTACTCGATCCTGGCCATCGGCGACGGCCTGGTCAGCCAGATCCCCGCGCTGATCATCTCGACCTCGTCGGGCTTCCTGATCTCCAAGACCTCCACGCAGAGCAACCTCAGCCAGGACCTGCTGCGGCAGATGCTGCGCCGCAGCCGCCCCATCGGCATCGCCGCGGTGCTGCTGGCGGCGATGGTGCTGGTGCCGGGCTTCCCGAAGATCCCCTTCGTCGTCCTGGCCGCCGCGGCTGGGCTACTGGCGGGAATGCTCCACAAGCAGGAGAAGGCGCAGGCGCAGAGAGAGGCCGCAGCCGCCACGACCGCGCCGACCGAGGCCCCGCCGGAGGAGTTGCTGGACGTCGACTCGGTGGCCGTGCAGGTCGGGACGCGCCTGGTCAAGCTGGTGGACCCGCGCCGCAAGACGTCGCTGCCCAATCGCGTCGTGCCTCTGCGCAAGAAGTTCGTGCAGCAACTGGGCATCATCCTGCCCCTGGTGCGCCTGCGCGACAACGTGACGCTCGAGCCCAACGATTACGAGATCCAGATCCACGGCCACAGCGTCGCCCGAGGAACGCTCGAGCTGGACAAGTTCCTGGCGATGGACCCGGGAACGGTGGCCAATCCCGTGCCCGGGCAGACCGTGCGCGAGCCGGTGTTCAACCTGCCGGCGCTGTGGATCGAGACGGCGCAGAAGGAACAGGCCGAGCTGGCCGGCTACACCGTGGTGGACCCCGAGAGCGTGCTGGTGACGCACCTGAGCGAGACGCTCAAACGCCACGCCTCGCAACTGATCTCGCGCGACGACGTGCAGAAGCTCGTCGACCGCCTCAAGCAGCGCCACCCCTCCCTGGTGGCCGGCGTGATCGGCGAGATCGTCCCGCTGGGCCTGCTGCAGCGCGTGCTCAAGATGCTGCTGGAGGACGGGATCGCCGTGCGCGACTTGGCGCAGATCGTCGAGGCGCTGGGCGACCACGCCCCCAGAGTCAAGGACCCGGTGCTGCTGACGGAACTGGTGCGCAAGAGCCTCGTTCGCACCATCACCGAAAAACACGTCGACGCCCGCGGCAAGTTGATGGCCATCGCCCTGGAACCGTCCCTGGAATATGACCTGCGGGCCTCGCTGCGGCGCGAGGGCGACAGTGAGCAACTGGCCCTGCCGCCGCAGCGCGTGATGGAACTCGTCCGCGCCATCGGCGAGCAGTGGAAGGCCGCCATGGAGCAGGGCTACGACTCGGCCGTGCTGCTGTGCGACGGGCGGCTGCGGCTTCACCTGGCGCGCCTGACGGGCGGCCAGGTGCCCGTGCCGGTGGTGGCGTACGACGAGGTGGCCCAGGGCACGGCGATCGAGTCGGTGGGCCTGGTGGCGCTGCAGAACATCGAGGGCGACGGCGCCCGCGTGCAGATGGCGGGAGCGTAACCGATGCGGCAACTGGCGCTGGCAGCGGCTGCGATGATGGTCTTCGTGCTGGCCGGCGTGGGCTGGGCGGCCGGGGTGCCGATGTGGACGTGCTCGGTCCGCTGCCTGGGTGGCGGGGCGATGATCTACGTGTTGATGCGCCTGGTGGGGAACCTGGCGGTGCGGATGCTGGCCGAAGCGGCCACGCGACGCCCCGAAAGCGGCGCGGCCGGGAGCAGCAGTGCAGACCGAACGTGAACAACTCGACCCAGCCCCGGTGCGGGGCGTGCAGGAGAAAGCCGCCCAGGCCTACCGCGCGCACGTGCGGCAGTCGCAGGAGGAAAAGCTCATCCTCGAGAACCTGCCGCTGGTGCAGCATATCGTCCGCAAGTTCGCCACGTACGCCCGCAAGGCGCTGGACCGCGACGACCTGATCTCGGCCGGAACGCTCGGGCTGGTCAAGGCCGCCCGCACGTTCAATCCGGACAAGCACGTCGAGTTCCGCACCTACGCGTACATCCTCATTCGCGGGGCCATCGTCGACGAAATGCGGCGCAACTCCTTCGTGCCCTCGCCGGTGGCCCAGCAGTTGCGGGCTGTCGAGGAGGCGTACAACCGCCTCACCGGCCAGCGCGGCCGTCCGCCCGACGACGAAGAGCTGGCTGCGGCGATGGGCATTCCGGCCGAGCAGCTCTATCGCACGCTGACCGAGGCGCGGCAGCAGCACTTCCTCTCGCTGCACGGGCTGACGGACGAGCAGCCGCTGCTGGCGCCGCTGGCGCCGGCCGATGACTCGCCCTCGCCGCAGTCGCAGGCGGCGCATCGCGAGATGGTCGAGCGTCTGGCGGAGTCGGTCAAGCAGTTGTCGCAGCGGGACCGGCACATCCTGGTGCTGTATTACGACCAGGAACTGACGATGAAGGAAATCGCCCTGGTGCTCAACGTGACCGAGTCGCGCGTGAGCCAACTGCACGCCAGCGCGATCTTCAAACTCTCGATGAAACTCAGGAGCCGATCATGACCAGCGAGTCGGTTCATCCCACGGGCCCTCACGCGGGGCAGTCCTCGTCGATCGATCCGCGCATGGCGCAGCAGGGGAGGCGGTTCGTGCAGCGAAGCAAAAAGAAAGACCCCCAGGACTCCGACGACGAGCCCCCGCACGAGGCGCCGCCGACGACGGGCGGAGACGAACACGAACACCAGGTCGACGTATTGGCCTAGGAGATTACGATGTCACAGGTTGCCCGAGTGCTCAAACGCGATACCTTCCGCCAGGCCCAGCCCTGCCCCGTGCCCGACAGCGTGCCGCCGGCCGCCGGCGCCGCAGCCGCCCACGCCGTCCAGGCCCGAATCATCGAGCACGGCGAGCGACTGGCCGTCGTCGAAGTGCTCTGCCAGTGCGGACACAAGATCATCCTTCATTGTCTGACCAATCCCTCGGCCACGAAATAGCTCTCACGGAGAATCGATCATGAGACACATAACGACGTTCCTGATCCTGGTTGGCGCTGCGGCGGCATGGGGCTGCGGCAGCATGAACTTTCCGCAGATGCAGACGCAGCGTCAGGAGGCGCCGGCGGCGACGCCCACCGGCGAGGCCCAGTCGGACTACATGGCCAAGGCTGCCCGCGCCGAATCGGGGGCCGGAGGCGAATCGGCTGTCGATACCGCCCTGGCCTGGGCCAAGAAATACGCCGAGGCCCAGATGCGCGTGGCCACGCTCGAGCAGGAGAACCGCACCCTCTCCGACCGCAACCGCGTCGTGACGACGCAACTGGACACTGCCAAGGGGCAGCTCACAACCGCCCAGCGCGAGTTGGCCGAGGCTAACGCCATGATGAAGGACCTCGAAGCGCGCCTCGCCAAGTGGCAGGAGAGCGTCCTGGGGTATCGTCAGGAAATGCGTGAGGCCCAGAAGGCGCAGATGGATGCGATGGTCAAGGTGATCCGCCTTCTGGGCGGCGAGGCGCCCGCCACGCAATCGGCCCCGCGCAGCGAAACCACCGCGGGGGCGCGCCCATGAACCGCCTTGCCGCGATCCTCTACGCCGCGGCCGTGGTTGCTGTGGCGGCGCCGGGCTGCAACCCCAAGCCGATCCAGACCTCCTCCACGCCGTGCTATCTGCGTTCGCCGGCGTCGCTGTACAGCGTTCACCGCGTGGCGATGGTAACGCTCGACAGCGGCGAGTCGCCGCCCGCCCAGGCGCGGCAGATGACCGACTCGCTGGCCAAAGCGCTGCTGGGACGCCGCCTGTTCCAACTGGTTGTCGTGGCGGCCGACGACCCGTCAGTGGCGGCGATGGGCCTGGACTGGCGCAAGCCCATTCCCCTCGAGCAGATGCAGCAGTTGCGGCAGATCCTGCAATGCGACGCGATAGTGATGGGAACCCTGGCCAACTGCCGCCCGTACCCGCACATGCAGATGGGGCTCAAGCTGCGGCTGATCGATCTGCGCGGCGGACTGCTGGTCTGGGGCATCGACAACATCTGGGACGGACAGGACGAATCGACCGCCAAACGTATGGAACGCTACTACAAAAACCGCAAGGCCGACGCCGTCGAACCCCTCGACTGGCGCGTGATGCTCGTCAGCCCGTCGGCCTTTGGCGAGTTCGTAGCCGACGACGTGGCCTCGACCCTGCCCAACCGCGGCGGCCGATAAAAAAATGCCGGAAACCGGTCATTAAGCTTAAAGTAATCGCCGGAACAGGCGAAAATGAGCTTAGCAAGCAGTGAATGGAGTGGCCATGCGGATTGACGGAACATCCCCGATGGATGGCGGCCTCCTGCCGCCGACCAAGGCGACGGAGCAAGGGGCCTCTCGTGCCCCCGCCGCCGCGATGCGCGAGCTGGCCTCTGCCGCGCCGGCTGAGTCTGTACCCATGGAATATATTTCCAAGGCATCCCTGCCAGAGGTTGAAGATCCTCAGAAGATCGCCAGGATCAAGCAACTGCTGGCCTCTGGAAAGCTTGACAGCCCGCAAGCCATCGTCCGCGTGGCGGAATCTCTGGCCCAATTCGGCATCTAGGCCGCACCCTTCGCCATTTCCGAATCTGCAGCATGACCTCAAACGCCCCAGCGGAAGATTTCCATTTCGCCCAGGCCTATCTGCAAATTTCTGCACGTAATCGGAATTTTCAAGAAAGCCCCTTAAGTTCTCACAAGCCGCTTCGATAAGTCAGCATGTACCGCCGGCGTATCGTCCAGAAGTCTGGCCGGCGGTTGTGTGTCGCGCTGTGGCTGGAGGGCGCAACAAGAAACCATGGGCTTCAGGACCGTGTGGGTCCGCGGCCAGGAAACTACGCGAAGGAGATACTGAATGCTGGCAATCAAGAACAACATGATGGCGGACAATGCCGCGCGGCACCTGGGCACGAGCTACAACTCGCTGTCCAAGTCGGTGGAAAGACTCTCTTCGGGTCTGAGAATCAACGGTGCCAAAGACGACGCCGCCGGTCTGGCCGTTCGCGAACTGGTGCGTGCCGATATCGCCCAGATCCGTCAGGCGTCCCGCAACGCCCAGGACGCGGTCTCCATGCTGCAGACCGCTGAAGGCGCCATGGGCGTCATGGACGACATCCTCGTCCGCATGAAGGAACTGGCCGAGCAGGCGGCGACCGGATCGTACAGCGTCGAGCAACGCACGATCATGAACGAGGAATACAATCAGCTCGCCCAGGAAATCACCCGCATCGCGACGTCCACGACGTTTAACGGCGTCAGCCTCCTCGACGGCACGACCGCCTCGACGAGCTTCCATCTCGGGTCGGCCTCGCTGACCTTCTCGACCACCAACGTGCAGGCCACCGCCATCGCCAAGGGCAACAGCATCCTGAGCTCTTCGGCCACCGCCCAGACCATCCAGCACGGCACGAAGTACGTGGCCTCGGCCGCCGATGAATACATTGCCGCCGCCGACCTGACCGCGGCTGGCGACATCAACATCAAGTTCAACTACGCCACCAAGGGCGACATCACTGTCGACCTGACGGCATACGACGCCAGCGGCATCAGCCTCAACCAGTTGGTTCAGGAAATCAACGCCGCTGCAGCTGGCGACGCCGATTACACCAGCCCGGTGGCCTTCGCTGCCTACGACAGCGATTACGGCGCCTACCGCCTGGAGTTCCGTGGCTTCGAGGCCGGCGCGGGCAAGACCTTCGCCTTCACGCAGGACGCCACGACCATCGCCGGATTCGACCTGATCGGCGACTTCAACGAGACGCAGGCCGCCGCCGCCGCCGGCGCCAACGACCTGACGACCACCGCCGGCGCCGCCGGCGCCTTGGACACGATCACCGACGCGATCGAGACCAAGGACACCTACCGGGCGAAGCTGGGCTACTATATGAACCGCCTGGAGGCCGCCGTGAGCATCATGGACATTCAGGCCGAGAATCTGGCCGTCGCCGAAAGCCGCATCAGCGACGTCGACGTGGCGACGGAAATGGCCGCCATGACCCGCAACCAGGTGCTGGCGCAGGCCGGTATCTCGATGTTGGCCCAGGCCAACTCCATGCCGCAGATGGCCCTGAAGCTGCTGGGCTGAGCGGCGTAAAGACTGAGTACGGCGGGCCGGTGTAGTTGAATCCGCGCCCATGATCTCCGACCCCTGGTCCGCCTTAACGACGAGGGAAGCCCGCAGGGCCTACATGACCCTGCGGGCTCCTTTTATTGAAAATGCCCTTATGCGTTCGCCCCGGCCTTCGATAATGAGGGTGTATCCGAAGCCCTCTTGAGCAAGGACCGGCGAAATGGCCACGGGAATGTCAGGCGTTTTCTCGACGATCGACACCGACGCGCTCGTCAGTGCCGCCATGGCCACCGCCCAAAAACCCCTCACCCGCCTCACCACCGAAAAGAGCACCATCCAGGCGCAGCAGAAAGCCCTGGCCGACATCGAGTCGCGACTGACAGATTTCCGGACGCTGGCGGCCTCCTTCTCAAACATCTCCACGCTCGCCGGCGTCACCGCCACGTCCTCCGATACCAAGATCGCCACCGTATCGGCCACCTCCGGCGTCACCGGCGGAAGCTTCCAGGTCACCATCGACCGCATGGCCTCGGCTGACCGTCTCGCCCAGACCGTCGGGACCGCCAGTTCGACCGCTCTCGTCGGCGCCGGCGCCTTCTCCTACGCCTACGACGGCGTCACTCGCACCCGCATCACCACCGCCGAGACCACCTTGGAAGGCCTGCGAGACCTCATCAACAACGACTCCTCCAACCCCGGCGTCACCGCCAGCATCCTCAATGTCAGCGGCACGTATCATCTGGTGCTGGCCGGCAAGGATAACGGCGCCTCGCACGCCATCAACATCAATGACGAGACCACCACCATCGCCGGATTCGACGCCGCCGACTTCACCCGCACCCAGGCTGCCCAGAGTGCGCGGCTGCGGGTTGACGGTTTCCCTGCCGAAACGTGGATCGAACGCGACAACAATACCATCTCCGACGTGATCCCCGGCGTGACGCTGAGCCTGGTCAAGGCCGGCGACATGACCGTGACGCTGTCGCGCAGGACCGATCAACTCTCGCAGAATCTGGGCAATCTCAAAGAGATCTACAACGGACTGGTCACCACGCTGAACAAGTACGCCGGCTTCGACAGCGAGACCAAGGTGGTCGGCATCCTCCAGGGCGACATCGGCGTGCGCGACATCGTCCGCAACGTCCGCTCCGTGCTGACCAGCGCCGCTCCGGGTTTCTCCGACGGCGACGACACGTTTGCGGTGGCCTCGCAACTGGGCCTGACCTTCGACCGCTACGGCGTGCTGAGCCTCGACCAGGCGACGCTGGACGATGCGGTGGCGGCCGACTACTCAGCCGTTCTCAAACTGCTCGGGGCCGTCAGCAGCGGCAACTCGAGCAACGCCGCCGTCCAGTTCACCAGTGCGTCGGGCTCAACGACGGCAGGGGCCTACCAGGTCCAGGTGCACTTCAGCGACACCGGCGTGGTCGATTCGGCCGTCATCCGCAAGAGCGGCGAGACAGCCTGGCGGAACCTGACCATCAACGGCAGCGTGCTCAGCGGAGCCAGCGGCACGCCCGAGGCCGGTCTGGAATTGAGCGCCATCTGGGGCGGCGGCGGGGCCGGCACGCAGTCGTCGGACGTGAACATCCAGCAGGGTCTGGGCGGGGCGCTGGAAAACCTGCTCGATAACATGCTCGACCCCACCGACGGGACGATCACGGGCGATAAGAACCGCTTCGACATGCGAATCACCAACCTGGACAAGCAGATCGCCCTTCAGCAGGACCGGCTGACCCGCAAGGAAGCCCAGCTCAAAGCCAAGTACGCCCGCATGGAATCGATGCTGGCGCAACTGGACTCGCAGCGGGCCGCCTTCTCGGCATTTACGACTTCGCAGGAATCCCAGAACAAAGACAACTGATAGGTGAAGCATGAGCCGTCTGGCTGCATATACCGAAAACAAGATCGCCACCCAGACCGGTGGCAAGATCGTCGTCATGCTCTATGAGGGCGCCATCCGCTTTCTCAAGCGCGCCGTCGCCCAGATCGAGGCCCAGGACTGGGAGGGCAAGAATGTCTCCATCCAGAAGGCTCAGGCCGTCATCGACGAACTCCGCGCCGCCCTGAACAAACAGGCCGGCGGCGACGTGGCCGACAACCTCTGGAAACTCTACGACTTCATGTACCGCCGCCTCGTCGAAGCCAACATCCGCAAGGACATCGCACGCATCGGCGAAGTCATCGCCATCATGGAAGACCTCCTCCAAGGCTGGCGAGGCATCTCGGACTGAAAACAATTGCGTCCACGATCCGTTCCATGATTGCACGCGGCAACCGCAGTCGCTACCTTTCCTCCATCGCAAGGAGACTTCCATGCATGCTCGCGTTCGGGACGTGCTTGAAAACCGCGGCGGGAACTATCTGCTTCCGTTCTTCTGGCAGCATGGCGAGGACGAGCCGGTCCTGCGCGAGGAGATGGCCCGCATCGCCGGGTGCGGGATCGGCGCCGTCTGCGTCGAGTCGCGGCCGCACCCGGACTTCTGCGGTCCGCTGTGGTGGCGCGACATGGACATCATCATGGACGAGGCCCGCCGCCGCGACATGAAGGTCTGGGTGCTCGACGACGCGCACTTTCCGACCGGTTTCGCCAACGGCTGGATCCGCGACAAGTTCCCGCAGCTCAAGAAGATTTACCTCGCCGAGCGGCACATGGACGTCGCCGGCCCGCTCGCCGGGGCGAGCATCATGGTCAACATGTGGGTGGGCGAACCGGACAAGCTCGTAGCCGTCGTCGCTGCTCCGCTGACGCCGACCGGCCAGAGCACCGGCGCTGAGCCGATAAACCTTATTGCCCGCATCCGCGACAACCGCCTGTACTGGGACGTCCCGGCCGGACAGTGGCGCGTGTACTTCGTCTTCGAGACGCAAAACGGCGGGGGCAATCAGGACTACATCAACCCGATCGACCCGGCCTCGTGCCGCGTGCTGATCGACGCGGTGTACGAGCCGCACCTGGAGCATTACGCCACCGACTTCGGCAAGACGCTGGCGGGTTTCTTCAGCGATGAGCCCAACATCGGCAACGGCGGCGGGCTGTACGATGTTTCCATCGGCCGCAAGCCCATGGTGCTCCCGTGGCGGGCGGGGCTGCTGGCCGAGCTGCAGCGCGAGTTCGGCGCCCCCGTCATGGCGCTGCTGCCGGGCCTGTGGCATGACATCGGCCCGGCGAGCTGGCCGCTGCGGTACGCATACATGAACCTGGTCAGCCGCCTGTACAGCGAGTGCTTCGCCGGACAGCTTGGGCAGTGGTGCACGGTCCACGGCGTGGAGTACATCGGGCACATCATCGAAGACGGCGACGCCCACACGCGCATGGGCGCCAGCGCGCCGCATTTCTTCCGCGCGATGGACGGCCAGACCATGAGCGGCATCGACGTGGTGCTCTGCCAGATCCGCCCCGGCCTCGACCGGCGCAATGCCACGTGGATCATCGACGATCACGCCGACGGCGAGTTCTATCACTACGAACTGGCCAAGCTCGGGGCCTCGCATGCTCACATCGACCCGAAAAAGCGGGGCCGCGCCATGTGCGAAATCTTCGGCGCCTACGGCTGGGCCGAGGGGCTGCGGCTGATGAAGTGGCTCACTGACCACATGCTCGTGCGGGGGATCAACTGGTACGTCCCGCACGCGTTCTCGCCCAAGGAGTTCCCCGACGGCGACTGCCCGCCGCATTTCTACGCCCGCGGCAAGAACCCGCAGTTCCGCTACTTTGGCGAGTTGATGCGATACACCAACCGCATCTGCCACCTGATCAACGACGGCCGCCACGTCGCCGACGCGGCGGTGCTCTACCACGCCCAAGCCGAATGGTCGGGCGATTACATGTCAATCAAAGAGCCACTGCGCGTGCTGGCGCAGGCGCAGCTCGATGCGGACATCGTGCCGGCCGACCTGCTGGATGCGACGACGGTCGTGCGCGGGGGCAAGCTCGTCATCGCCGGCGAAGATTACGGATGCCTGATCCTGCCCTGCGCCCAGCGCTGGCCGCGCGCGACGGTCGAAGCCATCGTGCGCATGATCGGCGAGGGGCTCAAAGTCGCCGTGGTGGGCGAATATCCCACGGGCGTCAGCGAAGGTGGCGACGCCAGTGCGCTGCTTGACTCGCTGCGGTGTGCGCGGGTCTGCACGCTGGACGATCTGCCCGCGGTGCTCGGCGCATGGGGCGTCACCGGCGTGCGCACGGGCAATCGTCAGTCGTACCTGCGCAGCTACCAGTACTGCCACGACGGGTTGACGATGTGGATGTTCTTCAACGAAGACCCCGCCGCGACTATAGAGACCAGTGTCTGGCTCGATGGCGCCAAGAACGTGGTGGCGTACGATGCCTTCGCCAACGAGCTGTCAGCCGTCGAGGGCGCCGAGCCCGAAGACGGCGGGCTGCGCGTTCCGCTGACGCTCTCGGCCGAGGAATCAATCGTGCTGCTCTCGGGCGAAGGGTGCCATGGCGGCCGTCTTCCAGCCGCCATGTCCGTGACTTCCGCGAAGGGCAAAGTCGTTCCCGTCGCCATCGAGAAATGGGCCGTCTCGACAGCCGACTCCCAGGCGTACCCGGCATTCACGCCCTGGCGATCGCTCGATGCTCTGGCCAACCTGTGCGAGCCTGATCTGCTGCCCGACTTCTCGGGCACCATTGCATACGAAGGTGGATTTGATGCCCAGGGCGCCGAAGGCGGCCACGTATTTCTGGACCTGGGGGAAGTGGGCGAGACCGCCGAAGTCTGGCTCAACGATCAGCCGCTGGGCATGCGCATCGCCCGTCCGTACGTCTTTGACGCCTCCGCCCTGCGCGACGGCCGCAACACCCTGCGAGTCGAAGTCACCAACACGCTGGTCTACGCCCTGCGCGACTTCTGGTCCAAGTTCATGCCCCAAGGCCCCTGCGGCCTGATCGGCCCGGTGACGCTTCGATACATTTCGTGATCGTACGATAGGTCTCGCTGCAGATAGGCCACTTCTTTCGGATCATCGTGGTCCACCGGCTTTACTGTCCGGCCCGCAGAACCCCTGCCGCCGACCCAATGCTCGATAGATTTTCAGCGTTTCATATTGCGTGGTGCGCTGGACGGGCGTCATCCCGGTATCGCCTATCAGGGCCAGAATGTCCTCAAGCGTGACGTGGTAGCCGGCGCCGGTGGCGCGGATCACTCGCTCTTCCATCAGCACCCCGCCGAAATCGTCAGCCCCGAAAGACAGCGCCAGTTGCGCCACGTCGGGGCCTTCGGTCAACGTGCCGGCCTGGAGGTGCGGCACGTTGTCCAGCACCAGGCGGGCTATCGCGACGACGCGCAGATAGTCCACCGCCGTCGGGGTCGGCAGAGCCAACTGCGTGGCGTTGGGCTGAAAGCTCCAGGGGATGAACGCCGTGAACCCGCCGGTGCGGTCCTGCAGGTCGCGGATGCGGATCAAATGCTCGACGCGCTGGGCGGTGGTTTCACCCAGGCCATAAACCATCGTGGCAGTGGTCTTCATGCCCAATTCGTGGGCGGCTGCCATGACGGCCAACCAGTCCGCAGCCGAGATCTTGCGGGGGCTGACGCGCTGGCGCACGGGCTCGGAGAGAATCTCGGCGCCACCGCCGGGCAGCGAGTCAAGTCCGGCTGCTCGCAGACGCCGCAGCGCCGCGCCCAGGCTGACCCCCGCGCGGCGAGCGACGTAGTTGATCTCGGCCGGCGAGAGGCAGTGCAGCCATATATCGTGGCGGGCCTTGATGGCCGCGAGCATCCGCTCGTAGAACGTCAGGTCCAGCGCAGGGTTCAGCCCGCCCTGGAGCAGAATCTGCGTGGCGCCGAGCGATTTGGCCTGGGCGACCTTCTCGATGATCTCCTCCAGGGTCAGCGTGAAGGCCTTGGGCGAGCCCGGCGCGACGTGAAACGCGCAGAACCGGCAGCCGGCTTCGCAGACGTTGCTGAAGGAGATGTTCCGGTCGAGCACGAAGGTGACGGCGTTGCCGGGGACCATCTGCATCCGCCGCTGGTGGGCGAGCAGCCCCAACTGCTGAAACGGGGCATGGTCGTGCAAGAGAACGGCTTCTTGGGCGGAAAGACGCACAGCGGTCTGGGCATGGTCCAGGGCCTCTGGCAAAGCAGGATCGGGAACCTTTTCTTCCTGCCCCCGCTGAACGCCTGTTTGCTGGCCTTCATAGATGCTGTTGGTCAGGACCATTTCCAGCCCGAGGGCCTCCAGCGCGGCGGCCATTTCCCCAGGGGTGCTGAACTGGCGGTCCGCGCTGGCGCCGGCGGCGCGGGCGATGCGCTCGTCCAGGCTCGTGCCGCCGACGTCGTCGACGCCGCCCTCCGTCAAGGCTGCCAGCAGGCGGCGGTCCATGTAGTTGGCCAGGACGCGCACGTGCGGAACATTGTCCAGGAAGAGCCTGGCCAGCGCCACCACGCGGGCGATGACGTGGCCGCTGGGGCCTCGCTTCTTGTCCAGGCGCGCCCCGGCGGGGTGGAACGGCAGGGCGACAAACGCCTTGAACCCGCCGGTGCGATCCTGCAAGTCACGCACGCGCTGGAGGTGATCGACGATGTCGCGGGCGCTTTCCAGATGCCCAAACAACATCGTGACGTTGCTGGCCAGGCCGATGCCGTGGGCGGCCTCGTGAACGGCCAGCCACTCATCGGCGGAAATCTTGTGCGAGCAGATCTTCTCCCGCGTGGCGGCGGCGAAGATCTCCGCCCCGCCGCCGGGCAGCGCCGCCAGCCCCGCGTCGCGCAGCGCCGCCAGCACCTCTGCCACCGGCAGCCGCTCCAGTTGGGCCAGGTAGTGCACCTCCACGGCCGTCAGGCCCTGCACGATCGCCCGGCTCAGCACGCGGCGCGACAGGGAGATCAGCGCCCGGTAGTAGGCCAGGTTCAGCTCCGGCCTGATGCCGCCGACGATATGCACCTCGGTCAGATTCAGCCCCGCCGCGGCGTGCAGGATCTTTTCGGCCTGTTCCAGGCTTAGCAGGTAGGCATCGGGGGCGTCCTTCTCGCGCCAAAAGGCGCAGAGCTCGCAATGGTTCTCGCAGACGTTGGTCGGGTTGAGGTTCAGGCTGTGGACAAAGAACGTCTTGCGCCCGTGGAGGCGGCGGCGAACGGCATCGGCGCGGGCCATGAGATCGGCCGTCTGGCCGCCTTCAAGCAGCCGCAGGGCCTCATCGCCACTCAGCCGGTTCTGAGCCGCAGCATTCATGGCCGCCCTTCCTGTGGCCGCATGAGCAGTTGCCGGAACCGCTCCATACCCTGGGCCTCGCGCGGCCCGAGGTCGTAGCGGATGATGGAGGCCAGATACTCGCGGCAGCGCTCCAGCGGCAGATGAAGCGTTTCGGCGCGGATCGCCGCAAGGACTTCGATGTTTCGGCAACCCATATCCTTTGCGGCCGAGGCGATCTGGGCCAGGGCCGCGGCATTCTCAGCTTCAGCGCGATAGGCCCACACGGCAAAGACGAACGGCAGTGCGGTCATGTCTTTCCAGCACTGCCCCAGGTCCAGGTCGCCGCAGGGGGCGGGGGGCTGGCACAGCGCGCGGTCGCCGATGACGACGTCGGCGTCGGCCTCGGCGCCGGCGTCTGTAATCATCTCGACGCTCTGCCTGAAATGCTCCTTCAAGAGGAGCTTGGCCAGGGCGTTGGAGCTTCGTGACGCCGGATCGGCGGCAACGACGCGAATCTCGCTCAGCGGGCGGCGGCACTTCAGCAGCACGCTCCAGACCGCCCCGTCGGCGCAGATGCCCATCCCGTCGATCATCGCCAGGCCCGGCGTGGCGAAGTACGCCGCAACCGGCAGCATCGCCACATCGACCTCGCCGGCGACGAGGCGCTGGGCAAGGCTCGACGGGTGTCCGTACACCACCTGCGCGCCGCCGCAGACCTGCGGTAGAAAATGTGCCAGCGGCGAGGCGTTGGCGTACGGAACCGACGCGAACACATATTGACGCGAACGTTCAGGCATTCTTGTCCACCGAATGAATCATATTATCATCTCGCCCGCGGCTCACGGCGCCCGCCCGGACAGAACGATCACTGTTCCAAGACCCAGTGCCCCGCAGCGAACGTCCGAGAAACCGGCCGCGGCCATCTGGCTTTGCAGCTCGCGCGGACGCGGAAACCGCATGATCGAGTCGACGAGGTAGCGGTACGCCCCGGTGCTTCGAGCGAGCAGCCCTCCGGCCACAGGCACCACGCAGCGGCTGTAAAGGTAATGCCCGGCGCGAACGACGCCGTTGGGCGGGACGGACAGTTCCAGAATGACAGCCGGCGCCGCGCGCTTCAAAACCCGCCGCATTTCGGCGAAGGCCTTGGCGCGATCGGTCATGTTGCGGATGCAGAAGGCGCTGACGAGCCCGTCGAACGTGCGATCTTCAAACGGCATGGCCAGGCCGTCGGCGACCTGAAAGCTGATGCAGCCGGCCAATCCCGCGCCGCCGATCTTGGAGGCCGCCACGGCGAGCATGTCGGCGGCCGGGTCGATCCCGACGATACTCGCCCCCGGCGCCTGGCGGGCGATTTCGAGGGCCATGTCGCCGGTCCCGCAGCCGACATCAAGGTATCGTCCGCCGGCGCGTGGGGCGAGGGTCTGGACGGCCCTGCGCCGCCAGCGCCGGTCCTGGCCCAGCGACAGCAAGGTGTTCATGCGATCGTATCGCCGGGCGATGCGGTCGAACATCCGGCGGTTGTCGTCGGCTGAGAGCAGGGAATCACGCGTGGCCTGGCTCACGGGGCGGACCTCCCGGTGAGGTTGATGCCGTAGCGGTCCCAGTTGGCATCGACGCGGCGGGCGATATCCGGATCGAACTCGACGGGCTTTCGATAGCCGCTCTTCCACGTGGCGTCGATGACGATGGGGCAGTGCAGGATCAGGCGGTTGCCCGCTGCCTCGCGCCGTGCGGGGTGCAGATCGGCCAGCGGGTCGAAGCGGGTGAACCAGCCCCAAAGCACCAGGCACGGGTCCGTCAGCGGCACGTCGGAGGAGACCAGTACAATCAGGGGATACTGCGAGCAGAGCGGGTTGGCGATCAGCGCCTCGCGCAGCGAACCATGGTCGGCATGCGAGGCAACCTGCACAGCCAGAACGCCCTCGCCCACACGCGCCATGGCGGTGATGCCGGGGTGGACCACGCCGGCGGCGGGCGGGTCCTGCGGTTTGGGGCGGCACAACGCACCCGAGGCGCGGGACGTGGCCAGCAGGATCAGGCGGCTGCCGGTGTTGGGCGAGGGGCCGGTGAAGTCCAGCGTGTCCTGGGCGGTCGGAGCCAGCAGATGCAGCCCGTCGGCCGGGTCGAGGTTCTGCCACAGCGCGCGGCTGACGGCCCGGAAGTCGCGAACGGGGACGCCCTCGTCGACGACGATCAGCACCTTGGTCAGCGACAGTTGCCCCTGCCCGAGGATCCCCAGGGCGTGCTTAAGGCCCTCGCGGGCGTATCGCTGCCTCACGGCCGCCACCGCCAGGGGGTGAAACCCCGTTTCCGGGTACGCCCAGAGATCGGCCACGCCGGGGCTGGTCATCTTCAGTAGCGGCAGCGTCATCTCCTGGAGGGCCTGGCCGATGTAATAGTCCTCCTGCGGCGGCTTGCCTACGACCGTGGCCGGGAAGATCGCATCCTTGCGGGCCAGCACGCGCTGCACGCGGAGGACCGGAAAGGGCGAACTGTGCGAGTAGTGGCCGAGGTGGTCGCCGAAGGGGCCTTCCTGGCGCGTGTCGCCGGCCGAGACCGTGCCTTCGAGGACGAACTCCGCCGCAGCCGGGATGCGATGGCCGGTGCCGTCGCGCTGCAGCAGGTCCAACGGCTGACCCATAATCAAGGCGGCGAGCAATCGCTCGTCGATGCCCTCGGGCATTGGGGCGATGGCGGCCAGCGTCAGCGCCGGCGGTCCGCCGAGGATGACGCTCACCGGCAGCGGCTGCCCCATCGCGCAGGCCTTCTGAAAGTGGAACCCGCCGCCTTTTTCGATCTGCCAGTGCATCCCGGTGCAGGCAGCGTCGAAGCGCTGCAGACGGTAGATGCCCAGGTTCCCGACGCCCGTGGCCGGGTCGATCGTGTGCACCAGCGGCAGGGTGAAGAACGCCCCGCCGTCCAGCGGCCAGCACGTCAGCACCGGTAGGCGATCCAACTGCGGCGGCTCGGTGCACGTCTGGAGCACAGGTCCGCTGCGGACGCTGCGCAGCCGCGCAGACATGAGCCGGCGAAGGCGGCCTCGCGAAGACCACAGGCTGCGCAGGGTCGGCGGCGTCAGGCCGTGGACCAGGTCCATGATGAACTGCCCGATCTCGGCGGGGTCGCGCCCGAAAGCCGTTCGCACGCGCTGCGGCGTGCCGAAGAGATTGCTCGCCAGGCGATACGGCGAGCCGATGACGTTCTCGAACAGCAGCGCCGGCCCGCCCGCGGCCTGCACGCGGTGCTGGATTATCGTGATCTCCTGATCGCAACTGACCGGCGCGGTCACGCGGGCCAGTTGGCCGTCGGATTCAAAGCGGCGGATCAGGGCGCGCAGGTCGGTCAGGCTCACGCCAGGGTCTCCCAGTTGTTGCCCGCCGGTTGGCCCAGGACCGACAGCACCCGGTCGGCGAAGATTTCCAGCAGATCGGCCAGGGTGATCTCGGCAGCCGGACGTTCCTTGAGCATGTAGTACGGAGGCGAGAGCGGCATGACGACGGCTCCTGCCGCCGCGACTCGCCGCGCGTTCTCCAGGTCGATCAGCGACCACGGCGTCTCACGGATGCACAGCACGAGCTTGCGCTGCTCCTTGAGGTGGCAGTGGGCCGCGCGGGTGATCAGCGTGTCGGCGATGCCCGAGGCGATCTTGCCCAGCGTGTTGGTGGTGCAGGGCAGGATGACCATGCCTGCGGTGGGCACCGAGCCCGAGGAAATCGAGGCCGCCAGGTCGTCGTCGGCCAGTACCTGCCGGGCCTGCTCGGTCAGGACTTTGAACTGGCCGCTCTCGCGCGCGTAGACGTCTTTGCCCCAGTCGCTGACGACGAGGGTGACCGGCCAGGGTGACTTGCGGATGAGGATCGCCGCGCCGGCGGCGCCGGTGGCGCCCGTGATGCCCAGGACGAGATTCATAGGCTACTCCCTAGTATAGGGATCAAGGCCCCGCCCACGCCGCTGATGACCGAGATGGGGAAGAATCGCGCCCGCACGTCGATCCCCGGCCAATACGCCAGCGCCAGGCCCGCGACCGTCACGGCCAGGGCCGCCCCGGCGGCCATGGTGCTTCCGCCCAGGCGCCACATCTCCGCGGCCGCGCCCGCGGCGGCCAAGTGCACAACGCCGGAAACTATCTGGGCCCTGCCGCTGCCGAGGCTGGCCGGGAGACTGCGCACGCCCGTGGCCCGGTCCGACTGCACGTCCTGCAAAGCATAGATGATGTCGAACCCGCTGATCCACAAAAAGGCAAACGCCGCCAGCAGCCACGCCGAGGCTGTCAGGTCCGGCGAGTTCGCCGCCGCCACGAAAGCGCCCAGAGGCCCTGCGGCCATGCACGCGCCGATCCCGAAGTGGCAGAGATTCGTGAACCGCTTGCCCAGCGGATATAGCACCATCAGCAGCGCGGGGATGGGCGAGAGTTTCAGGCACCAGGGCCCCAGCGCAGCCGCGGCGGCCATGTACATCGCCAGGCCCGCCGCCGCGACGGCGATGGCAGCGGCAGGGGACATCGTCCGGCTGGGCAGTTCGCGCGCGGCGGTGCGGGCGTTCAGGGCGTCGAGCTTGCGGTCGAAGATCCTGTTGGTCGCCATGCCCAGTATCCGCGCGCCGGTTCCGGCGACCACGATCAACAGCAACGTCCAGAGGGAAGGCCACGCGCGGGCGGCACCGAGGTACGCTCCGGCCAGCAGCAGCGGCAGGCTGAAGAGGCCGTGCTCGATCTTGACGAATCTGGCCAGCATCCCTGGCCCCGGGCGCGGGCGGCTCAGGCCGCTCAGGCCGGCGATGACCGCCTTGGCGAGATGGTGCGACATCCCGGCGATGTTGGCTTGGATGTCTTCGCGCCCGGCGGCATCGGCGAAATCGGTGACGCCCTTGACCAGGTGCACCGCCACGCCGGCCCGCGCGCAGGCGCCGGCGACGGCAGCGCCTTCCATGTCGACAATATCCGCCCGCGCGGCAAAGGCGGCGCGGCGAGAGTCGCCAAACAGCGGCGTCTGGACGCTGACCAGCCGCGCCGCCGGCAAAGCGCTCCAAGGCCCGGCGGCACAGAGCAGCGCCTCGCATGAAGCATCCTCGCCGCTGAGGGCGGCGCTGACGACCAGCATCGCCCCGCGCGAGAGCTCCGGCGACAGCGTTCCGCAGACGCCCACGTTGACCACCGCATCCGGCGACCATCGCTGCAGCAGATGCTCGGTCGCGGCCGCCGCCGCGACGGGGCCCATTCCGCTGATGATGATCACGCCGGCGGGGGCCTTGCCGGCGGCGTCAAACCGATAGGTCTCGTACGCTTCGCCCTGGGCCGCCCGGGCGTGCAATTGCTCCACGAGAGCGGCCGCTTCAGCGGTCGTCGCAGCCAGCACGGCGATCATGGCAGCAACCCCGCCGCCTGGGCCATGGCTTCAAGACGCCTGACGGCCTCGTGGCCATCGGGGCCGATATTCAGCGTGTAATCATTGACGAAGGTCGCGATATGTTTTCGCAGGACGGCCTCGTCCATCTCGGTTGCGGACTGGGCAACATAGGGAAGGGTGGCCTCGGGATGCGACATCGAGTTCTCGACGGCCTCTTGCAGCAGCGAGTCGAATGCCGCGATGGTTTCCTGCCCCAACGTCCGCCGCGCGGCGATGCAGGCCAGCGGCACGGGAAGGCCGGTCTGGTCCTGCCACCATTGCCCCAGGTCGACCACCAGGCCCAGCCCCTTGCTCGGATAGACGAACCGGCTTTCGTGAATGATCACGCCGGCGTCGACTTGCCCGGCGGCCACGAGGTCCATGATCTTATCGTAGCGGACGAAGAGCGTCTCGGCGACGCGGGGCGCCCACAACTGAAACAGAAGATGCGCCGTCGTCAGTTCGCCGGGGATGGCGACGCGGCAGGAAGCCAGATCGTCGCGAGCGATCGCCCTGGCGGCGACCACGACGGGCCCACAACCGAACCCCATCGCCGCCCCCGAGCGGAGCATCTGATATTTCGAGCGAACCCTCAGATAGGCTGGCAATGACAGCTTTGTCACGTCGTACCGCGCGTCCTGGGCAAGTTCGTTAAGCGTCTGGACATCGTGCAGGCTCACCTGCAACTGGCAGCCGTGCAACCGCAGCGTCCCGCTCGCCAGGTCATGAAAGACGAACATGTCGTTGGGACAGGGGGAATAGGCAATCGTCAGATTCAGCGGAGGCATCCTTTCAAGAGTCATATGCCGTCAAAGCATATACCAAGGCGGGGGCGGTCCGCGGTAAAATTCCTCGAGCAGCTTTTGTGATGGCCGTGCCGCAGGCAATGCCCGGTTGCAGGGGAAAAGTCGCGGCGGAGGCACCAAGTATTCATCAAAGCCATCGTGTGGCTTTGATGAATACTTGCGCTGGACAGGGGCATACGGCCCCAAATGAAAAAGTAATTCGTTGTTTGCATTACTTTTTGATTTCGCGCCCGGTACGATATCAGAGGTGACGGATGCTGGATGTAAGTGCATTGTATGCTGGGCTGGAGACGCCGAGCACGCCTCACCGCTACGGGCGGGCGGTGACGCAGATCGACCCGCCGGCGCATCAGCGGATGCTCGTGGCGCGCAGCGCCTCGCAGCGCCGTCCCATCGTCGTCTGGAACGTCACGCGCAGCTGCAACCTCAAGTGCGTCCACTGCTATACCGACTCCCAGTCCTGCCGCTACAGCGGAGAGCTCACGACCGACGAGTGCAAGGCCGTTCTGGATGACCTGGCAGCCTTCCATGTCCCGGCGGTTCTCTTCTCCGGCGGCGAGCCGCTGGTGCGCGGCGACCTGCTGGAACTGGCCGCACACGCGCGAAAGCAAGGCTTGCACGTGGTGCTCTCGACCAACGGCACCTTGATCGACGCCGAGGTGGCCCGGCAGTTCAAGGAATTGGAGTTCGCGTACATCGGCATCAGCCTCGACGGCGCCGCCGCCGAGATTCACGACCGGTTCCGCGGCGTGGCCGGGGCGTTCGACCGAACGCTGGCGGGGCTGCGGCATTGCATCGACGCCGGCCAGAAGGTCGGCCTGAGGCTGACCCTGACCCGCCAGACCTGCAGCGACCTGCCTGCCGTTTTCGCCTTGATCGAGCGCGAGGGGATCAACCGCGTGTGCTTCTACCATCTGGTGCCCTCGGGGCGAGGGCAGGGGCTTGAGGCGCTGTCGGCTGCGGAATCGCGACAGGCGATCGACACCATTTTCAACGCCGCCGCCGAACTGGCCGATGGCCTCAAGAAGGTGGAAATCCTGACGGTGGACAATCATTGCGACGGGCCTTACCTGTATCTTCGGATGCTTCGCGAGGGGCACCCGCGGGCGCGGCAGGTGCTGGACATGCTGGCCTGGAACGGCGGGGCGCGGTTTTCCAGCGGGGTGGGCATCGGGAACATCGACTTCAACGGCAACGTTCACGCCGACCAGTTCTCGATGTTCCGCAGCTTCGGCAACGTGCGCCAGCGGGCGTTTTCGCAGATCTGGCAGGACACTTCCGACCCGATCATGCGCGGGCTCAAAGACCGCCTGGACCTGCTCAAGGATCCCTGCGGGCACTGCCGGTTCAAGATGATCTGCGGCGGCTCCTCGCGGGCGCGGGCCGAGAGCCTGACGGGCGACCCCTGGGCCGCCGACCCGGGCTGCTACCTGACGCCCGGGGAGATCTCGGGGCAGGAAATTCTCGCCGCCAACGGCATCGTCCCGGCGGCGGATAGTTCGGTTAACGCATCGCAAACCGCGAGGTCGCATCAATGCCCACCACGATCCTAGCGGCCCAAGACGAGACGATCCTGCGGGAATCGCCGGCCGAACTGGAGGAGCAGGACGCATGAGGCTCATTCGCATCGGAACGCGCGGCTCGCCGCTGGCCCTGTGGCAGGCCCATCACGTGGCGCAGCGCATCGCGGCCTTGTCGGCCGAGGTAGCCGTGGACATCGCGATCATCAAGACCCGCGGCGACGAAGCCCTCTCCGCCAGGCGGTACGGCACGCTTGAGAAGGGCCTGTTCACCACGGAAATCGAGGATGCTCTCAGAGCGGCAAGCATCGACCTGGCCGTTCACTCCCTCAAGGACCTTCCGACGCGACTGGCCGACGGGCTGACGCTGGCGGCGATCCCGGTGCGGGAAGACCCTGCCGACGCGTTGGTCGCCAAGGGCAATGCGACGCTGGAGTCGCTGCCGCCTGGGGCGATGGTGCTCAGCGGCTCGCTGCGGCGCCGCGGGCAGTTGCTGCATCGCCGTAGCGACCTGAACGTTCAGCCCGCCCGCGGCAATGTGCAGACGCGGCTGAGAAAGCTCGACGAGGGCCCGGCTGCAGCCACGGTGCTGGCCTGCGCGGGGCTGGTGCGGTCGGGCCTGGAGAACCGCATCAGTGAACGCCTGGACCCGGCGGTCTTTCTGCCCGCCTGCGGCCAAGGCGCTCTGGCCATCGAAACCCGAAGCGACGATGCCGCGCTGATCGAATTCCTGTCGGCCTTGGAGCACGCCCCCACCCGCTGGGCGGTGACGGCCGAACGCGCGATGCTGACCGCCCTGGGTGGCGGGTGCCAGATTCCCGTCGGGGCTTACGCTCGCTTTGAAGGGCCAAGCGGTATGATGGTGCTGACGGCAATGGCCTGCGAACTCGACGGCCAGCGTCTCTTGCGAGAGACGCTGGCGGCGCCGGTTTCGGATGTCGCCAGCGCCGAGGCTCTGGGAGGCAAACTGGGGCAGGTGCTGACCGGTCTTGGCTGCGGCGAGATCCTCGCCCGGGCGGCGGCACAATTGAAGGCGGAGAACGGTTTGTGAGAAAGGGATGCATCTATCTCGTCGGCGCCGGCCCGGGCGACCCGGGGCTCATTACCGTTCGCGCTGCGGAGCTGCTGGCCGGCGCGGACGTGGTGGTGTACGACTACCTGGCCTCGCCGCGCCTGCTCAAGCACGCGCGGGCGGATGCGGAACTGATCTATGTCGGCAAGCAGGCCGCCCGTCATGCCATGTCGCAAGACCAGATCAACCAGTTGCTGGTGGCCAAGGCCCGCGGCGGCGCTGCCGTGGTGCGCCTCAAAGGCGGTGACCCGTATGTCTTCGGCCGCGGGGGCGAGGAGGCGTTGGCGGCCGTCGAGGCCGGCGTGCCCTTCGAGGAAGTGCCCGGCGTGACGTCGGGCATTGCTGCCCCGGCGTATGCGGGCATTCCCGTCACGCACCGCCTGATGGCCGGCAACGTGGGCCTGGTGACCGGCCACGAGACGCCGGACAAAGAGGCCTCCGATCTGGACTACGAAGCCCTGGCGCGGTGGAAGGGCACGCTCGTGTTCTACATGGGCGTGGCGAATGTCGAGTCGATCTGCCGGCAACTGATGGAGCACGGCCTCGATGCCGCCACGCCGGCGGCCATCGTGCGCTGGGGCACGACGGTGCAGCAGCAGGTGGTGACCGCCACGGTGGCGACGCTGGCGCAAGTGGCGCGCGACGCGAACCTGATGCCTCCGGCCCTGATTGTCGTCGGGCAGGTGGTGCGCCTGCGAGAGCGGCTTAACTGGTTCGAGCGCCGCGCCCTGCACGGGCGGCGGATCGTCGTCACCCGCAGCCGCGAGCATGCGTCGGGTCTGACGGATGCGCTGACAGAACTGGGCGCCGAGGTGATCGAGATGCCGACCATCCGGATCGCCCCGCCTCAGGACGACGCCCCGCTGCGCGCGGCGGCGGCCAATCCGGGGGCGTTCGATTGGATCGTCTTTACCAGTGTCAATGCGGTTGACGGGTTCTTCAACGCCCTCGCGGCAGGTGGACTGGACAGCCGCGCGCTGGCGCCGTGTCGGCTGTGCGTGATCGGCCCGGTCACAGCGGAGCGATTGGCCGGCTACGGTCTGCGCGCCGACGCCCAGCCGCCGACCTTTGCGGGCTCGGAAGTGACCGGCGCCATGGCCGCGGCGGACGACTTGCGCGGCAAGAAGATCTTGTGCCCGCGCAGCGACATCGCCCCGCGCGACCTGATCGACGCGCTGACGGCCGCGGGGGCCTGCGTCACCGAAGTGATCGCCTATCGCACCGAGCCCGACTGCCGCGGCGCCGAGCAGGTCCTCGAGCTCCTTCAGGAGGGGCAGGTCGGCTGGATTACCTTCACCAGCTCCTCGACGGTCAAGAATTTTTTCGATGCGGTCTCGCCCGACGCGGTGCGCTCGGCCGCGGTGAGGCTGGCCAGCATCGGCCCGATGACGACTCGCACGCTCGCCGGGCTGGGCCTGGCGCCCGCCGCCGAGGCGAACGTGCACACTATCGACGGGCTGATCGCGTGCATCCTCGATCACGAACGCGCGGGAGGAAGTTGCTGATGCCTTTCGGCGGCGACAGCGGCGCGCAGCAGTTTCTGCCGCGTCTGATTGCGTGGGAAGTCACGCGCAGTTGCCTGCTGGCGTGCAAGCACTGCCGTGCCGCCGCCCAGCGCGAGCCGTACCCTGGTGAGCTGTCGACGCGGGAGTGCATGCAACTGCTGGACAACATCGCCTCCTTCGCCAAGCCGATCATCATCCTCACCGGCGGCGAGCCGATGCTGCGCGAGGACATTTATGAGATCGCCGCGTACGCCGGCAAGCTGGGCCTGCGCGCGGTCATGGCCCCGTGCGGGGCGCTGCTGGACGACGAATCCGCCCGGCGAATCCTCGCCGCGGGCGTGCGGCATATTTCCATCTCCCTCGACGGCGCCACCGCCCAAAGCCACGACGAGTTCCGCGGGATCCCCGGCGCGTTTGAAAGTTCGCTGCGCGGGCTGGCGGCCGCCAAGAGGCAGGGCCTGGGCTTTCAAATCAACACGACCATCACGCAGCACAATCTGCACGAGTTGCCGGCGATTCTCGAGTTGGCAATCAGCCTGGGCGCCGAGGTTTTCAACCCGTTCCTGCTGGTGCCCACCGGCCGGGGCAAGGCGTTGGCCGATCTGGAGATCTCGCCTCAGCAGTACGAGCAGACGCTGCACTGGCTGGCCCGGCGCCAGCAGCGCAATGACATCATGATCCGCGTCACATGCGCCCCGCACTACCAGCGCATCGTCCGCCAATTGGGCCTGCACACCAGCGGCGCCCACGCGGCCAAGGGGTGCATGGGCGGCCAGCAGTTCGCTTTCATCTCGCACCGCGGGAAGGTGCAGATCTGCGGGTTCCTTGACGTCGAGTGCGGCGATGTCCGTGCCGAGGGTTTCAATTTCCGCAAGATATGGGAAACCTCGCCGGTCTTCCTGCAGATGCGCGACCTGGACGCCTATCACGGCCGATGCGGCGCGTGCGAGTTCGGCAAGGTCTGCGGCGGCTGCCGCGCGCGGGCCCACGCCTTCTCCGGCGACTACCTCAACGAGGAGCCCTTCTGCACGTATCAGCCTAAAGGCCGTCCGCGGGCCACATGCGACGCGACGGACGGGGTGCCACGCACACCTCCGTTGTGCGTGCCGCAGTGCGACTCAACCGACGCCAAGCTGCTGGACCTGATCCAGACCGATTTCCCCGTCGCGGCGCGCCCGTACGACGTTCTGGGCGCCGCCCTCGGTCTCGACGCCGGCGAGGTCCTGCGGCGCGTGGAGGCGTTAAAGAATTCCGGCGCCATCCGCCGCCTCGGGGCCGTCTTCGACTCGCGCTGCCTGGGATACGTTTCAACGCTCGTCGCGGCCCGCGTGCCGCCGCCGCAACTGGAAGAGGTCGCCGCGGCCGTGAGCCTCCTGGACGGCGTGACGCACAACTACCAGCGCAAGCACGACTATAACCTGTGGTTCACGCTGACCAGCCCCTCGCGCGAGGCCCAGGAGCAGACCCTGCGGGACCTGGCGGTTCAGACGCGCATCGACACATTCCATCCGCTGCCGGCGCTGAAGCTCTACAAGATCCGCGTGACCTTCCCGATGGG
>JAJFVE010000056.1 GCA_021371965.1 Planctomycetaceae bacterium | reverse complement strand
CCTAGCGGCCTGCACTTCATGCTGGATATCCTGGCCTGGTCGATGTTCATCATGTTGGTGGGGAGGTTGGGGACAAACGCCCTGGCCGCCACCAATCTGGCTTTCCAGGTCAACTCGCTGATCTTCCTGCCGATGATCGGTTTCTCGATTGCCACCACAACCCTCGTCGGGCACCGCCTCGGCGAGAATCGCCCCGCTCTGGCCGTGAAGACGACCTGGTCCGCCTTCCAGATGACCTTCAGCTACATGGCCATCCTGGCGCTGTTGTACCTGACCATCCCGGACATCTTCCTGTTGCCCTTCGGCGCCGGGGCCGACCCGGCGCAGTTCAGCCAGATTCGCGGGACGGTTGTCATCCTGCTGCACTTCGTCGCAGTATACTCGCTGTTTGATGGTGCGAACCTGATCTTCTCCGCCGCCCTCAAAGGCGCCGGTGACACGCTTTTCGTCATGATCATGTCCACGGGCCTGAGCATGAGCCTGATGGTCGTCCCGACGTGGCTGATCTGCCACGACGGCAAGGGCAGCATCTGGGCGGCGTGGCTAGCCCTGACCGCATACATCTGCGTTCTGGCGCTATGCTTCCTGTGGAGGTTCCTGCTCGGCAGATGGAAGACAATGCGTGTCACCGAGGTGCCGCACGCGCCGGTCTCGCCGACGTACCCAGTGCCCGACCACCCCTTCACGGATGCGGACATCACTGCATCTTAGGGTAGGGGAGAGGCTTTCGCCACAGACACAAAACGGCACCGGTAACAATCACCGGTGCCGTTCAAACGTTAGGCGTCAGGCGTCAAGCGCTAGCTGATGTTGACCGCCTTGCCGCTCTCCGCGCTCTTGTAGCACGCATCCAGGATCTTCATGATCCGCAGACCATCGTACCCCGACGAGATGCACTCCTTGCCTTCCACCAGGCAGTCCACGAAGTGGCCTACCGCGTTCAGACGGCCCATGTTCGGGTCCGGCTCGACGATCAGGTTGCGGTTGACCGGCACGCCGTTCTCCTGCGTGTACAGCTCCAGCGTGTCAACCGAGCTGTCGTCCACACCGTCAATCTCGAAGACGCGCTCCAGGCTCGCGCCGGCTTCGGTGCCCTGCAGCGTCGAGTAGACATGCTCGCGCTTGATCCGCCCGGCCCAGCCAGCCTGCAGCATGATCGTCTGCCCGCCGCTGAACTTGATCATCGCGCAGCCCATGTCCTCGACATCGAACTTGCCCTTGGTGTTGGGAGTGCCCCACGGGCCCAGCGCCTGCATCTTCGGCCCGAAGACCGAGTACGCCGAGGCGAGCACTGTCGTAGGCTCGGGGTTGCCCATGAGCCACATCGTCAGGTCCAGCATGTGGACGCCGAGGTCAATGATCGGCCCGCCGCCGGCGAACTCCTTCTGCGTGAACCAGCCGCCCCAGCCGGGGATGCCGTTGCGCCTGATCCAGCCGCACTTGGCGAAGTAGATGTCGCCCAGCACGCCCTGGTCGATGTACTGCTTGAGTATCTGCGACTCGGGCCGGTAGCGGTTGTTG
>JAJFVE010000012.1 GCA_021371965.1 Planctomycetaceae bacterium | reverse complement strand
CGATTGCTCGGACCGATCGTGGCTGTCGGGCTTCTTCGAAGCCCTCCCGCCACGGCACCCACCAGATGAATGGAGATGATGATGTCCAAGCGATTAGATGGTGTCGGAGTTGCGTTAAAGATCGAAGATGAAGCTCGCGAGGTCTACCATCGTATCCAGAACCGGCAGAAGCCCCAGATGAAGCTGCCGATCCGTACGTTGTCCAACGTGAGCTATCAACCGCGGACGGGCTTCTTCAAGCTCAAAGGGCACAACAAGGTCCGAACGCTGACGGTCAATACCGTCCGCACGTTTGCCCAGACGCTCAAGATGCTCTCGATGAGCAAGGAGCTTATCCAGACCCAACGCCACTCAACCAAACGAGAGGCGTACTACCAGGCGTACAACTGGGGCGAGGCCGCCTTCGCCGCCCAGGAAGAATCCGACACCGTCATGGACGACGTCGAGGCCATGCTGGCGACCAACCGCGAGCAGCTCCATTTCCGGGCCGACGAGCATGGCGGCGAAGTGGCCGGCGAACTGGTCGTGATCGATCGCGACCGCCGCACCCGGAAGCTCATCGAGATCGACTGCACGCAGTTCGGCAGCGGGGCCTACAGCGTGCCGACCGTGGTGGAGGAGCTCAAGTTCACGCCCGCGGCCGCGTTCATCCTCGCCATCGAGACCAAGGGCATGTTCGCGCGGCTGGTCGAGGAGGATTTTTACGACCAGCACCACTGCATCCTGGTGTCGATGGGCGGCGTCCCCAGCCGCGCCTGCCGGCGGTTCATCCGCCTGCTGGCCGACACCAAGAAGATCCCCGTCTACGTCTTCACCGACGGCGACCCGTACGGGTACTTCAACATCTACCGCACGCTGAAGGTCGGCTCGGGCAACGCGGCGCACCTCAACGAGTTCTTCTGCGTGCCGCAGGCCCGCTTCCTGGGCGTCACGCCGGACGACATCACCGAATACAAGCTGCCCACCCACCCGCTCAAGGACGTCGACATCAAGCGCGCCAAGGACGCGATGAAGAACGACCCGTTCATCATGCATCACAAGCCCTGGCAACGGGCGATGGAACACATGCTGAAAATGGGCGTCCGCGTCGAACAACAGGCGTTGGCAAAACACGGTCTGGAGTTTGTCGCCAAGACATATCTGCCCCGCAAGCTTAAAGAAATTGACAAGTTCTTGCCTTGAGAACGTGTGCCCCATCACGCCCAGGGATTACAATCCCTGGGCTCCCTGCTTCGAGACGCAAATGGAACGACCCTAGAACAACTGGTTCCACTGCATGGGCTCCACGTACGGCGCCTGGTTGCCTGGCGATCCGCGCGGTTGGCGTACGCGTCATCACCGAGAGCACATCGAAGGCGACTACAAGAATCCGCCGCCTCCGGGTCTTCACGAAGCACGTTACGAGACATCGAAGAGGCTGATGAAGCGCCCGCCTGTGGTGCTGGACCTCTCCCAGCGTCTGATCGTCTGCAGAACGTTTGCAGAAGCTCTGTTATTTCACAAAGTGGAGTTGATTGACTTGGCGGTGAGTGGGGAGCATTACCATCTGCTTGCTCGCTTCACGCCGGTGGGGAACAAAGTGACGGTGCAGGCGCTTAAATCGACTGCAAGAAGGCTCGTTGGTATTGCAAAGAAAAGTAGTGCCCGCATCCTGAATATTGGCGGCGTGTGGGGCGTACGCGGGTGCGAGAAACCTGTCGCCGACCGCACACATCAGCTAAGCGTTGTGGAGTACATTCGAGATCATGCGCAGGAAGGTGCGGTGGTATGGTCAACGGTCAGGGAAGCCCAGGGATTGTAATCCCTGGGCGTGAGTGCGCCGCGCGAGCTACTTCGCTTCCATCCAGTTGCGCCCCACGCCGACGTCCACGCGGACCGGGACGCGCAGCGCCACGGCGCTTTCCATCTCGTGCACGATCATCTGCTTTTCACTCTCAACCGCCTCGACGGGCATTTCGAAGAGCAGTTCATCGTGGATTTGCAGCAGCATCTTGCTGGGGCGGTTCTCGTCGCCGATGCGCTTGTGGATGTTCACCATCGCGCGTTTGATTAAATCCGCGGCCGAGCCTTGCACCACCGAGTTGATCGCCAGGCGTTCGGCCAGCGCTCGGCGCTGGGGGTTGCTCGATCCGATGTCGAGGATCGCCCTGCGGCGACCGAAGATCGTCTCGACGTATCCGTTGTCCTTGGCGGCCTGCACGCATGCGGCCAGGAAGGCATCGATGCGGGGAAAGCGGTTGCGGTACTTCTTGATGAAGTCGCCGGCCTCGTCGCGCCCAATGCGCAGCGTCACGGCCAGGCCAAAGGCCGTCTGCCCGTAGATGATGCCGAAGTTGACCGTCTTGGCCCGCGCGCGCTGCTGCGGCGTGACCTGCTCCAATGGAACGCCGAAGACCTCGGCCGCGACGATGGTGTGAATGTCCGCCCCGGCGTTGAAGGCCGCGATCATCGTCGGGTCTTCGCACAGGTGCGCCAGCACGCGCAGCTCGACCTGCGAGTAGTCCGCCGAGAGCAGCACGTTGCCCTCGTCTGCCAGGAACGCCCCGCGAATCTGCCGGCCCTGTTCGCTGCGGATGGGAATGTTCTGCAGGTTCGGGTCACGGCTGGAGAGGCGCCCGGTGACGGTGCCGGTCTGGCTGAAGCTGGTGTGCACGCGGCCGCTGGCGGGATGAATGCATTCGGCCAGCGCCGTGAGGTATGTCGAGAGCAGCTTGGTCAGGCGGCGGTATTCGAGGATCAGGGCGGGCACCTCGTGCAGCACGGCCAGTTCCTCCAGCACCGCCGAGTCGGTGCTCGGGCCGGTCTTGACCTTGCGGAGGATGGGCATTTTCAGCGGGCCAAAGAGCACGTCGGCGAGTTGCTTCGGCGAGTCGGGGTTGAACTGGATTCCGGCCTTGGCGATGATCTGCTCGCGCAGGGCGTCGGCCTCTTTCGAGAGGCGAAGCTCCATCTGCTTGAGAACGCCCGGCTCGACTCGGATGCCCGTGCGCTCCATCTCGAACAGAACCGGCAGCAGCGGCATTTCCAGGTCGTAGAACAGATCCTCCATGCCGGCTTTCTTCAGCCGCTCGGCCAACACGTCCGCCAGGCGCAGCGTCACGTCGGCGTCCTCGGCGGCGTAGATCGTCACCATGTCGATGGGCATGGCGTCCATCGTGGTCTGCAGGCGCCCGCGACCAATCACTTCCTCGATCGGGATGCAGCGATGGTTGAGCATCTCCGCCGCCAGGGCATCGAGCTTGAACGTGTCAGCCGTCGGGTTGAGCACCCACGCGGCCACCATCGTGTCGAATATCTTGCCGGCGATCTTGAGGCCGTAACGGTCCATCACGAGCATATCGAACTTGATGTTCTGCCCGACTTTGTCGACCTTTGGATCGGCCAGCACGCCTCCGATAGCCGAGCGCACCGCCTCGATGTCCAGCGTCTGTCCGCCGAGGGGCCCCTTGAGAGGCAGGTAGACGCCGTGGCCGCTCTTCCACGCCAGCGAGATGCCCACGATCTCGCTGCGCGTGGGGACGAGGCCCATCGTCTCGGTGTCCACCGCCAGGCGCGACACGCCGACAAGTTCCGCCGCCAGCGCGGCGAGTTTCTCGGGCGTGTCGATGCAGACATAGTCGAAATCGGCAGCGGTGGTCTGCGCGTGCCGGGCGGCCACCTGCTGCACGTCCAGGTGTTGCGGGCCTTCGACCTTGAACTCGTTGAGGCGCTTAAGCAGGCGGTTGAGGCCAAGCTCCAGAAAGATCGGCCGCACGGTCGGCGCGATCCCGCCGAACTTCATTTTCGCCAGATCCAGGTCGATGGGGACGCTGCGGTGCAGCTCCACGAGCTGGCGCGAGAGCTTGACCGCTTCGCGCCCATCGAGCAGCCGCTGGCGCAGCGCGGGGGTCTGTTCGTCGGCGTGGTTGAGCACTTCTTCGGCGCTGCCGTACTGGGCGATGAGTTTGGCCGCCGTCTTGAGCCCGATGCCCGCGACGCCGGGGATGTTATCCGAGACGTCGCCGGCCAGGGCCTGGACCTCGACGGCCTTCTCGGGCGGGTAGCCCTTGGTCGCCAGGATCGCGGCGGCGTCGAGCGTCTCGCCCTTCATCGGCTCGTAGAGGATGACGTTTGGCCCGACGAGCTGGTCGAGATCTTTGTCGCGGCTGACGAGGACCACCTGCAGGTTATCCGAGGCGTATCGTGCCGCGGCGGTGGCCATGATGTCGTCTGCTTCGTGGCCAGTCGCCTGCAGGATGGGGATGCCCATCGCCTCGACGATCTGGATGATGCGCGCCGCCTGCGGATGAAAGTCATCCGGGGCGGGTTTGCGGGTGATCTTGTAGTCGGCATAGATGCTGCGGCGAAGAAGCTCGCCCGCCGGGCCGTCGACGGCCATCGCCAGGTACGTCGGCTTGCGGTCAGCGATGATCTTGAAAAGCATCTGGCAGAACACATGCACGGCCCCGGTTTGCTCGCCGGTTGGGCTGGTGAGCTTGGGCCCCGGCGCGTAGTACGCGCGGTAGATTTGCGAATGGCCGTCGATGATGTAGAGGGTATCGCTCATGGGCTATTTCGGGCCTGTCAGGATCAGCAGCATCAGCCATGCGGCCGGCGCCGAAAGCAGCAGCGAATCCAGCATATCCAAAATGCCGCCGAATTGCGGCAGGAAGTGTCCGGAGTCTTTGACGCCCGCGGCCCGCTTGAGGGCACTTTCGCACAGATCGGCGAACTGGCCGGCCAGGCCGACCACTGCGCCGAAGATCGCCGCCTGTCCCACCGTCAGTGGAATGTGCAGCAAGTGAGTCAACAGCATGCTGGCGCCCGCGGCGGCAGCGAGCCCGCCGACCAGACCTTCCCAGCTTTTGCCCGGCGATATCTTCGGAGCCATCTTGTGCCGTCCGATGGCCGTGCCGACGAAGTACGCCCCGATGTCCGTGAACTTGACAGCCGCCAGGAACAGCAGAAACGCCATCAGCCCCGCGTCCAGGCGAATCATCAGCATCATAGCCGCACCGACGCCGAGGTACAGGATCGTCAAAGAGGTGGCGCCCACGCTGCGCAGGGCGTCGTCGCTGGCGCGGAAGATCATCTGCTCGAAGAACACCAGCCCCAGCGCGATGCCCAGGACAAAGTTCTCCAGCCGCAGCGTGCTGGGCATCACATCCTGGCGCATCACCAGCGGCAGCAGGCCGATCGCCAGCGTCGAGACCAGCGCAGACGATCGCAGGATCCGCACGCCATTGGCGGCCGCAAGCCCGCGCATCTCGCGCAGACCCTGGAGCATCACCAGCACCAGCACCGCGGCCATGACTATCCCCAGCGGCAGGCGCTGCAGTGGCGACGTGCTGACGGCCGTCAGCACAAACCGCTCATGCGCCCAATCGAGATAGAATAGCCCTGACAGCACTGCGATCAACAGGGCACCCAGTATGATGCGAGTCTTCATGGGGAGCTATTAGGCGCTGCGGCGATTGAAAATGCCAGAGACAAAACCTTGCCACAGAGATCACAAAGAACACAGAGAGATCGAAGAAACAACTACAGAATAAGCTCTTTGTGAACCCTGAGATCTCTGTGGCAAAGTTTTCGCAGGTGCCGACAAGGCAGACTACGTGTTGGATTGATCGAGTCCACCGAAGCGGCGCTGGCGGCGGGCGTATTCCGCGATGGCCTGATGGAACTGAGGTTCGCGGAAGTCTGGCCAGAAGGTGTCGGTCACGTACAGCTCGGCGTACGAGATCTGCCACAATAAGAAGTTGCTGATACGCATCTCTCCGGCCGTGCGGATCAGCAGGTCGGGGTCGGGCAGGCCGGCGCTGTAGAGCGACTCGTCGATCATCTGCTCATTGATCTGATCCGGCGTGATCTCACCGGCGGTGGCGCGGCGGGCGATCTTGCGCACGGCGTCGACCATCTCCAGGCGGCTGCCGTAGTTTAGCGCCAGGCAGAGCTTCATCCCGGTGTTGGTCGAGGACTGGCGGATCGTCTCGTCCAGTTCGTGCAGCACTTCCTTGGGCAGATTGTCGCGGCGGCCCAGGTGCTTGAGCACGAGATTGTTCTCAAGAATGGTGGGGCGCTCGTGGGCCAGGTACTCGGCGTAGAGGTGCATCAGTTCGTTGACTTCGCCCTCGGGGCGCTTCCAGTTTTCGATTGAGAAGCTGTAGAGCGTCAGGGCTTCGAGGCCCAGCCGGCCGGCCTCGCGGGCGATGTCGCGCACGATCTCGGCGCCCTGGCGGTGCCCCAGCGTTCGCGGCAGCCCCCGCTGGCGGGCCCAGCGCCCGTTGCCGTCCATGATGATCGCCACGCTGCGCGGGAACTTGTCCGGCGCGATGTTCAGCGCCTGGCGGATCGCGATGATTTCGCTCGACAGCTCGGCCATCAGTTCAGTCCCTTGATTTGCGTCTTGTGCAGGATCGTCTGCTGGCGGTCCGGACCAACGCTGATGAAGCCAACCGGGCGGCCCAGGATCTGCTCGATCTTCTCGACATACGCCCGTGCGGTCGGCGGCAGCGACTCGAACGTGCGACACGAGCTGATGTCCTCGCTCCAGCCGGGCATCTTTTCATACACGCACTCGACGCCGTCCATGATCGACGGGTCGAAGTCGGCCAGCGCCTTGCCGTCCAGGCGGTAGCCCGTGCAGATCTTGATCTCGTCCATGCCGCCCAGCACGTCCAGCAGTGCCAAGCCGAACTCGTCGACGCCCGACAGATCGGCGGCGTATTTCACCGCGAAGGCGTCGAACCATCCGCAGCGTCGCGGGCGGCCGGTGGTCGTGCCATACTCGTGGCCTTTCTCGCGAAGGTAGTTGCCCACGGCGTTGTCCTGCTCGGTTGGGAACGGGCCGCTTCCGACGCGCGACGAATAGGCCTTGATCAGTCCGACGACCATGCCCACGGCTTTGGGGGGCACGCCTGCGCCGGCGGGGACGCCGCAGGCGCTGACGGACGAACTGGTCACGAAGGGATACGTCCCGTGATCGATGTCAAGCATGCTGCCCTGGCCGCCCTCGAACAGAATCCGCTCGCCCTTTTCAAGCGCGCGGCGCAGGATCGCGCCGGTGTTGCAGATCATCGAGCCCATCTCGCGGCCGAGCTGCAAGAACTGCTCGACGACGTCCGGAGCGTTGATCGCGTTCTTCTCGCCGTAGAGCGCGGCGAAGGTCGCGTTCTTCATTTCGGCGATCGAGCGGATGGCGGCCGCGAGAGCATCCGGCTCAGTCAGCAGGGCGGCGCGGATGGCCGTCGAGCGGTGGGCCTTGTCGGCGTAGCACGGGCCTATGCCGCGCGCAGTGGTCCCGATCTTCGCCGCGGCGAGCTTCTTCTCGCGAAAGGCATCTTCCAGCTTGTGCCAGGGCATCACGAGATTGGCGGCGCTGCTGATCTTGAGATTCGCCCCCGACACGGCCACGTTGCGCAGCCGCATGGCCGTGATCTCTTCCCACGCCACGACCGGGTCGAACGCTACGCCGTTGCCGATGATGTTGCAGACGCCCGGATGCAAGATCCCGCAGGGGATCAGGTGCATCGCGAACTTCTGTCCGCCGGCGATAACGGTGTGGCCGGCGTTGGCCCCGCCGCAGTAGCGCACCACGTAGCGGCTGGAGCGGGCCAGGGCGTCGACGAGCTTGCCTTTGCCCTCGTCGCCCCATTGCATGCCGGTGACCGTGACGTTGTTGGATTGCATAAGGAACCTTTCATGGCAGGCCCACCGGGGCCTCTTGAGCCACACCAGCATAGATTCTGTGGCTGCGCAGTCAAGCCTTTCACGCAAAGACGGGAAGTAACCGCCAGCCGGTTGAGATCGCGCGTTCCGGCTGTCGGGTAGGTTAGCGGCTGCTTCTTTAGTCCTGGGTCAAGGAACGGTACAATGTCGTTTGAAGCAGAGGTGTTTTCCCGATGGTCAGCCCCCGCAAAGACAAGAACAAGAAGGCCAGGATTCTCGGCGTCGGTCTGGACAACCAGGACGGACACGTTCGCGTGACGCGCGGGAAAAATTTTGAACTCGTCGGCGGCTCCGATGAGACGCACGCCAGCATGCAGGAGAAATGCATCAAGTTCAACGAGAAGCTCGACAGCCGCGGCAAGCAGCTGGAGGAACTCGATGCCCAGGAACTGCTCGATATCGCCCATCAGGTCCAGATGCTTCCGCTGGCCGTGCGACGCCGCCAGCCGTGAAAAATATTTCTCGTTTTTTATATTGTCCGGAAACGAGTCACAGTGCAGAATATAGTGAGTGAAGAGAGGAACTGCCGGTCGGTGATGGAGCGACGCTGACAGGTTCCCGTCCCAGTCGGAAGCAGTAGCTGTACCCGTTACAACTCAAGCACGAGAAGAACAGGTTGTACGTTCGACGGAGGCCGTTTATGCGCGGATTTCGTCCAAGCAGGGTTTCAGGAATCGCGGATCTGTTCGATGACTCCGAGGGCTCCAAAGAGGAAAAAGTCTACCGCTACATGATGCGGGCCCAGCAAGGGCTTCCACTCTTTGACCCGGAGGATGAAGACGAACCCGCAGAGCGACACGACCGACAGGTCGTCCAGAAAGCCTGAGACCATTCCCAGCCGACAAGGCAGTGTTTCCACCTCCAAGGAAATATCTTTCCCTCTTGACCCGTATTACGATTTTCGGCAATACTATTACCATGTCCGGCCGATGAGTCGGCCCCGAACCCCGGATGGGAGCCCCAATGATCAGCCCGCCCCTGGCAATGCATATGGCCGACGGTCTGCTGAGCAAGGAAGTCGCCCTGGTCACGCTCGTCCTGGCGGGTGCGGCGGTGGTCTTGGCCACCCGCAAGGGTCGTGCTCTGGCGGCAGAGAAGATGCCCTTCATGGGCGTCATGGGCGCCTTTGTCTTCGCGGCGCAGATGATCAACTTCCCCATCCTGCCCGGCGTCAGCGGACACCTCGCCGGCGGCGTGCTGCTGACGATCGTGTTGGAGCCATGGGCGGCCATCATCGTGATGACGGCGGTGCTCATCGTGCAGTCGCTCCTGTTCCAGGACGGCGGGCTGCTCGCGTTGGGATGCAACATTATTAACATGGGCGTGGTGCCCTGCCTGCTGGGGGGGTGGCTCTATCGCCGCGTCGGCGGGCGAGGCGGCGCCGCGTCCTGGCGACGATACCTGGCGACGTGGGCGGCGTGCCTGGCCGGCGTGACGGCCGGGGCGGCCATGGTCCCGCTGGAAGTCTACGCCTCGGGCGTGCTGAAGATCCCGCTGGGGCGATTCGCAGCCGTGATGATCGGCTTGCACTTGCTTATCGGCCTGGCCGAGGGGCTCATCACGTTCACCGTGCTGGCATACCTGCAGCGCGTGCGGCCGGCGGTGCTCGGACTGACGCCGCGCGACCAGGCGGCGCCATGCACAACCCCGTTGGGCGTGTCCTTGAACCTCAAGGCCGTCGCTGCCTCGCTCGTCATCACGGCCCTGTTCCTGGCCGGAGTGGTAAGCTGGTTCGCCAGCCCGCACGCGGACGGCCTGGACTCTGCCCTCAAGGAGCAGCAATCCGCCGCCGCCGCGCCCAGGACGGACCCGCTAGTTCAGAGCGTGCAGGCATGGCATGGCAAGATCGCCCCCATGCCTGAGTACTCGCTGGGGGCCTCTGCCGGATCGGCCGATGAAGAGGCGTATCCCAAGATCGACGCCCGCGGCAGCGTGGCCGGCATCGTCGGCACCCTCGCCACGCTGGGACTGCTGCTGGGCGTATCGATCATTCTCAAGCGGCCGCGCCGACCGGCCCGCGGCGCCGCCTGACTGCCGTGCATCACAGCCACATAGACCGGTTCGCCCAGGGCCACAGTGTCATCCATGCCCTCGATGCCCGCACGAAGCTCCTGGCCGTGCTGGCATATGCGGCCGTGCTGATCAGCTATGACCGCCACGCCCTCTGGACGCTGGCGCCGATGTGCGTTATGCCCCTCGGAATGCTCTGGCTGGGGCGCGTGCCGTTGTGGTTCGCCCTGCGCCGGGTGGCCGCACTGAGTCCGATGATCCTCATTGCCTGCCTGCTGAGCATCTTCGCCGAGTCGCAGCGATATCGGCTGGGGCTGGGCCCATGGCAGTTCACCCTCAGCAGCGGTCAGATCGTGGCGATTAATATCGCGGCCAAGTTCGTGCTGGCCTTGCTGGCCCTGACGGCGTTGACGGGCACCACGCCGTTCTCGCAGCTCCTGCAGGCGATGCGGCGGCTGTGCATGCCGCGCCTGCTGGTGATGCAGTTGGGCCTGGTCTACCGGTACCTGTTCGTGTTGATCGACCAGGCGATGCGCCTGCGCCGTTGCCGCGACCTGCGGGCGGGGCAGTCGGCGCCGCTGGGGCGAAAGCTTGCCGCCGCCGGCAGCATGGCCGGCTCGCTGCTGGTGCGAACGATCGACCGCGGCCAGCGCGTCGACATGGCGATGCGGGCGAGGCTCTTCGACGGCGCGCCCCGCAGCCTGGCGACGCTGCGATTCACGTGGGCCGACGCGGCCGCTTTGGCGGCGGCTGCAATCTACCTCGTGTTTTGCCGCCTGATCTATCCGAGGGTATTCTGAGCGTGAGTGATCTGCTGACCATCTGCGACCTGCATGTGAGTTACCACGACGGCACGGCCGCCCTGAGGGGCCTGAGTCTTGCGGTGGCCGCGGGCGAAAAGGTGGCCCTGATCGGCCCCAACGGCGCGGGAAAGACCTCGTTGCTGCTGACGATCATGGGCGCTCTGCCATTTGCCGGCAGCATCACCGTGGACGGGATCGATCTGACGCGGGGCTCTGCCCCGCGAACGCGCAGCCGCTGCGGCATGACGTTCCAGGACAGCGACGACCAGCTCTTCATGCCCACGCTGCTGGACGACGTGGCCTTCGGCCCGCTCAACCAGGGCCTCGATCCGACAGCCGCGCGCAAGCAAGCCCTGCAGGCCATCGTCGCGGTGGGTCTGGCCGGACTCGACAGCCGCAGCGGTCACCACCTCAGTGGCGGGCAGAAGCGCCGCGCCGCCCTGGCGACCGTCCTGTCGATGCAGGTCAAGCTCTTGCTGCTCGACGAGCCCGGCAGCAGCCTCGACGCACGATCGCTTCGCCACCTGGCCGACCTGCTCGCCGCTCGCAGCGAGGCCATGCTCCTGGCCACGCACGACCTGCCCTTGGTCCGCCGCCTATGCTCGAGGGCGATCTTGATTGACGATGGCCGCACTATTGCCGACGGGTCCGCTTCAGCCATTCTGGACGACCATGATCTGCTCATGCGGCACGGGCTGGCTTAATTATGCAGATTGCCGGAAGCGGGGCGGTGGGGGCTTGTGTTTTGGCCAAAAACGCATACACTTAACGGTGTATTTGTTGTCGCCGAGGTGGCGGAACTGGCAGACGCGCGGGATTCAAAATCCCGAGGGGCTTACGCCCCGTGTGGGTTCGACTCCCACCCCCGGCAGTAGGTGAATCATATCGTGAGCGCTTTGGTGACGCCCACGCCACACAACGGAGAGCATGGGCGGGGACGCCCGTGCTACGGTTACAGCGGTGGCACGGGCGGCGGGGGGCCTTTTTGGCCTTCTACGTGCCACTTGCGCATCTTGCCGGCATAGTCCCACTCGATGAGGTAATTGTTCAGTTCTCGCGACAGGGCCTTTTTGTCGGCCGAGAACTCGAAGGGGTATCGCGTTATCGAGACCAGCGCCCGCTGCAGGGCCGATCTCGCTAAGGGCGAGTCTTCCTTCAACAGCGCGTCGATCAGGTCCGGCGTCGAGTAGAAGGCGTTGAGCGAGCCCAGCGAATTGGCGGCCGACGCACGGACTTTCTCGTTGGGGTCCTTGAGCAAGGCCCGGAGGTGCTGGCAATATCTGGGGTCTTCGAGTTGGCGGACGGGACGCGGTTTAGTGATCTGCCGGATGGCGACGGCCGCGGCCTGGCGGGTCTGGTACTGCGGCGCCTTGGCGGCCTCGACGATCACTTGGTCGCGCTTGGGCCAGTTCTTGATTTTGGCCACAGCCATCACGGCCGCGGCGGAAACTTCCGCCCGCGTCGAGCGGGCGGCGTCGGCCAGCAGTTCACCGCCACGGGCGGATTGCATTGCCGCCAGCGTTTCGGCGGCTGCGAGGTTTCCGCCGTTGAGGCTTGCCGCCAGCGATGTTTCATCCCGGCGGTGGGAGTATGCCACTGCCGCGGCCACGAGCACCACCACGGCCAGCACCGCCGCCAGGATCTTCAGGCGAACCGATCTCATGCAGGCGTGCCTCAGTTTCCCCAAAGGTCCGGGTGGGTGTCGGGGTGAATGTCGACGGCCGCGCGCGACTCGACGCGGCCATCAAGATAAAGCACATTCGCCTGTAGAAGGTCGCCGGTGGGGTGGCGTGCGCCCAGGCCGGTGCCTGGGTCGCCGAAGACTTCCAGCGGGGCCTTGGGGTCGTCGGGATCGTCGTTGTTGGCGACGAGGCTCTTGTAGTCCAGGGCGCAGATGCCGTCGGAGCGGTTGGAGAACACGGGCAGTTTCATGCGGCTGTTCATGCCGTAGCTGAACTCGACGGGCTCGGTAGAGACAGCGGGCTCGCCGCCTGGGGGCGTGCCGGCGTCGGCGGCGGGAAACTCCGGCCACTTGTGCGAGGTGTACCAGGGATAGTTGATCCCGTAATGGTAGTAGCTGCTGTCGAGCTGCCCGCCGGGGGAGCTGGCCGGATACGCCTCGGGGTTGCCGCCGAGATAGAAGTCGCTCATGGCGTCGGTGAAGTACCACGGATGCAGTTCCCAGTCGAACCGCTCACTGTGGCGGTCGCCGGCGATGGGGTAAAGGAAGCGGCTATTGTGCCGCCACATCGTGCCGTTGTACGAGGTCCAATACTCCAGTTGGTGCACGGTGCCGCTGCCGGCCCCGGCCCATGGACCGTTATCGGTGTGCAGGCCGCGAAGCCGCCCGGCGATGAAATACGTCGTCGGCACGAAGCGCGGCGGGCACGGCTGGCCGGCGCCGTCGATGAACCAGTAGAACGTGCTCCAACTGTCGTAGTGGGGCGGGGTCGAGTGACCGCGCGGACTCAGCGTGATCGTCACGTTCGTGCCGCCGGCGACCATCTCGAACTTGAACTCAACACCGGCGAAGCGGTTGTAGTCGCCGTGGTATCGCCCCGCGGTCGTATTGGGCATCGCGTGCCAGCCGTCATCGACGACATAGAATGGCGTGGGCATCGTCGGCTTGGGCGGGTCGGGGGCGGCAGGCTTGTCGGCCAGGTCGGACTTCCAGAGCGCCTGGTCAAAATCGCCGCCCTCAGGGCAGCGGAAGATGACCGGCGTGTCGAGATATCTGGCCAGGCGGTCTTGCCACGTGCCCACGGGGATGGGACCTTTGGTGTCGGAACGATAGGTGTGATACGCCTGGCCGATGCGGCCTAGATTGTTGAGACACGTCACTCGGTTCATCCGGGACATGAAACCCTGCACCGACGGCAGCAGAAGCGTCGCCAGAATGGCGATGATCGCAATGACCACCAGCAACTCCGACAGGGTGAACCCGTTTGGCCTGGACTGCCTCATTCCCACTCCTGTACCCATACCGCAAGGATTGTATCCGGGAGGGCCCTGCAATCTGTTGCGCCCTTCCGATATCACTTATTATAAACCGCCGCGAACCAACAGGTGCAGCACGGAATTAACGTTTTTTCGCTTCCAGTGAAAAAACCTGAGATCGAGGAATACAATCTAACTGCCAGATTCTTCGGAATTGCCAGGACTGCCGAGTCGCAGATTGAGCCGGCTCATGTCGGACGGGGGCGCGTGGACCCCAAGCACCCGGCAGTTTTGCAGCGATCTTTGCGACGTCAACGGGAGCGAGCAATGGGGCAGACACTATGGAATTCGGGGTGGCCGTTGTTGCAGTGGGGGCTGGTGCTGGCGGCGTGCGCGCTGGCGGCGGGGCTGGATCTGAAGCGGCGGCGCATCCCCGGCGCTCTGACGGTGGCGATGGCCTTGTCGGGGATCGTCTGGGCGTTGTGGTGGTGCGGGTGGGGCGGTCTGGCCGACGCGCTGACCGGAGGGCTGCTGGCGATGATTCCCTACGTGCTGCTCTTCGCGTGGGCGGGGGGCGACGCCGCTAACGCGCGCCTGATGGCGGCCATCGGCGTTTGGCTGGGCACGGTCAACGCGCTTTGGATGTTGGGCGGCGTGCTGCTGGCGGCTGTGGCGATGGGCGTGATCGTCAGTGTCCGCCGACGTGTGCTGGCCAACGTGGTGGATGAGGCGAGCGTCGCCCTCTACGACGCGATCGGGCGAATCGGGCTCGTTCCTCCGGTGCGTCCGGCTGCGCGGCAAAACGGCGCTATCATCGACATGCCGTACGGACTGTCGATCTTCATCGGGACGTGCCTTGCCGCGGCCGCCGCGGCGGCGTGGCATATCGGCCGATAGCATGCTCGGCGGGTCTTTGGGTCCGGGAGGAAACCCGCCGGGCAAGTCGAATATCCCGTGGGGGCTCGACCGCTAACGAAACAAGAGGCCGATGCGCACGTCAGCGGCGCAACCCAGGCCCTATTTCAAATCGAGCGGGCTGACGTAGTCGCCCTTGGCGGCCTTGAGGGCTTCGAGCCGCTTGCGCTGGGCAGCGAGTTCGTGCAGGACGGCCGGCGGAATCTCGGGCTCGTTCTTGTAGATCGCCTCGATGCGGTCGAGCTTGGCCAGGTTCTCCGGGATGCGGATGGTGAACTGCTCGACGTATTCCTGCCGCGTGAAATCTTTGTTGAGCAGTTTCTTGAACAGCGGGGCCAAGTCCTGGTACAGCGGCAGGCGGCCGGTGGGGGCCTCGACGGCCTGCACCTCGTTGTGCGAGCGAAGTTCCATCCACTTCACCCAGACCATCTTGTCCAGGCGCGTGTTGAGGTACTCGCCGGCGGCGTTCTTGAGGTAGTAGTTGGTCCCGAAGATGCGCGGGGCCTTGGCAGCCAGCTTGGTCCCGAAGTTCAAATTGTTGGCGATGTAGCGCCCGATCGGGATGGCCACGAACTGCAAAATGCTCATCAGGTCGAAGGTGCGCACGCCGGTCTTGCCGACGGTGGCGGCCGTCGTCTCCGACTCCAGCGACGCGCCCATGGTGACGATGCCGTGCGTCCAGTTGAAGCTTTCCTGCACCGGGACGGAGGTGTCGCTGTCGCGTCCGCCGTACATGATCCCGCCGATGGCCACGCCCTGTGGGTCGTTCCACTTGGGATCGAGATTGCCCAGGTCCGTCAGGCGCACGGTGTAGCGTGCGTTGGGGTGGGCCGCCGGAATCTCCGCGCCGCCGGCGTCCTTCATGCCCTTGGTCCACTTGCCGGCGAAGTTCTCCCCGCTGGTGGGCAGCTCTCGCCCCATGCCCAGCCAGTACGGGTTAGAGTCGTTCACCAGGACGTTGGAGAAGATGACCTCGCCGGGTTTGGTCAGCAGGTCGTAGATCGCCGGGTCGTCCTTGGGGTTGACGTCGCGGATAATCCCGAAGATGCCGGCCTCGGTGTTCACGCAGCGGGCCTGGCCGTCGATAATGCGCAGGTACGCCAGGTCGTCGCCGAGGATGGTCTCGCCGCCGAGCATGGCGGTGGAGGTTTTGCCGCAGGCGCTGGGGAAGGCGCCGGTGAAGTACGTCACCCGCCCGCCCGGGCCGTGAACGCCCATGATGAACATGTGCTCGGCCAGCCAGCCTTCGCGGTCGGCCTTCTGGATCGCCAGGCGCAGGGCGAGCTTCTTGAGCCCGACGGTGTTTCCGGCGTACTGCGTGTTGACCGAGAGGACCATGTCCTGCGTGTGGTCGATGTAGATGCGCTTGTGCTCGATGTCGCTGCTGGTGCGGCGGTCATCGACGGCCCCGGTGGCATGCAGGAAGCGGAAGAAGTCGCCACTGCCGGCGAGCTTCTTGAGCTGCTCGTAGCCGGGGCGGTACAGCAGGTCTTCGCTGTGCACGACGTACGCCGAATCGGTGATCTGGGCGCACTGGATGCTGAACGCCGAGTTCAGCGGACCGAGGCTGTAGAACCGCACGATCATCGTGCGGCCCTTCATCGCGCCCTTGAAGTACCCGCGGATTTCGGCCAGGCCTTCGTCGCGGTCGATCGAGTTGAGCCGCTTGCCCAGCGTCATGCCCTTGGGCACGAGGTACTTGGTCACCTCGGTGTCGCGGCCTTGGTCGTTGACCATCGCGGTGCGGAACCCATCGAAGTGCACGCTGTGGCCGGGCGTCTTGAGGAGGGTCTCCTCTCGCTGATCCAGCGCCTGGCGGCGGACCCATTCCATGTCGGCGGGGTCGTCCGAAAGCACCTTGACGGCGTCGGGCTGGCAGAGGGTGACGGCGTCGGCCACGAAGGCATCGAGCTTGTCGTTGGCCAGGCGTTCGAGGTTGGCCATGCTGGCGTTATCGAGCTTGGTCTTCAAGATGTCTTTGTGTTTGGTGTCCATGGTCTTTCGCGAATAAGGGGCCTCTGTGAATACTGCACATGCCCGCCGCGTGCGGAGGGCACGGATTTATACGAAAGAAACTCCGGTTCGTCAAGCTGCAGGTGAAGGAAAACCAATTTCAAAAGCCGTGCTGCCGGCCCGAAGAGAACACGAATGACGCGAATGACGCGAATACAGATGGGGCAAACTCTTGAACGAGCATCTTGCTTCTTTGTCTGCTTTATTGTTTCTTGTTGATTGTCTTCTTGTTTCGGATTTGTCTGTGTTTGTTTCGGATTTGCTTCTATGAAGCCTCGCCTGGCATACATGGGCGGCACGTTTGACCCCGTACACAACGGGCACCTGGCCATTGCGCGGGCGGTGCGGGAGCATCTGGGTGTCGATCGGGTGACGTTCATTCCGGCCGCCAATGCGCCGCACAAGCCCGGCGGCGCCATCGCCAGTGCGGCCGATCGCCTGGCCATGCTCGAGTTGGCGGTTGCGGGCCAGCCGCAGTTGGCGATCAGCCGCATCGAGATCGACCGCCCCGGTCCCAGCTATACCCGAGACACGCTGCTGGAATTGCGCCGCCAGGCGGGGACCGAGCCTGAACTCGTCTGGATCATCGGCGCCGACATGCTGGCAGATCTGCACCTGTGGTATCACGCCGAAGAAGTGGTGGATTTGGCCACTATCGTCACGGCCGTGCGCAGCCCCTGGGACCAGCGGCTCGATGAGGTGCTCCGGAACCTGACGCACCACTTTTCACGGGAACAGGCCATCCGCCTGGGCCGGGGCGTGCTGAAGACGCCGCTGGTGAATGTGTCCTCTACCGTGATCCGAGCCAAAGTCACCGCCGGACAACCAATCGACGATCTCGTGCCCCCGCCCGTCAACGACTACATCACGAGGCACGAGCTTTACCGATCCTCTTAGGTGGAAATCCTTATTCTCTGATTTACAGGAATTTGCGGCCTTTTCGGCTGTTTCGCCTTGACCAATTTCCCCATCTGAAGTATATTGATTCTGTTGGCGGCCGGACTCCCTCCTCTGGCTGTCAAATTCCAATGGGCGTCAGGCTCCCCTCCCCTGACGCCTTTTTTTTATGCCGGGTGCCTTCCGCTTGAGGTGCTGCAGGGCCTCGGGGGGGACCATTGAGGCCACGTCGCCGCCGCCGGCCGCGATCTGCTTGATCAGGCTCGACGACAGGAAGAGGTACTGCGGCGAGGCCATGATGAACAGCGTGTCCAGCCCGCTTACGGAGCGATTGGTGACGGCCATCCGCATCTCGAAATCCAGATCGCCCACGTGGCGGATGCCCCTGAGGATGACGCCTGCCCCGAGACGCTGGGCGAAGGCGACGGTCAGGCCGCGGTAAATCTCGACGGTGACATTGCCCAGATGCGCAGTCAGGTTCTCGATCAGCGCCTTGCGGGCCGGCAGGTCCATCAGGGCGGTCTTTTCCGGATTCTCGCCGATGCCGACAACGAGGCGGTCGAAGAGGGCGGCACTGCGTTCGATCAGGTCGATGTGCCCAAGATGGACCGGGTCGAATGTTCCCGGAAACACGGCGATGCGCTGGTTGGATTTGGCCATGACGGTTCGCGTGGTCACTTCAGGACCACTCCGGCGGGTCGTCTGCTCGCAAAGAGGTCTGCAGACGCCAGCAGACGGCGCGTTTCATACCTCGCGCGATCAGGGATGACCGAAGCCCGCATGCCAGTACGACAGGCGCGAGCTGTGGTCGATCAGCCAGAACGCGTCCCAGTCGTCCACGCGCTGCTTGTCCTGGAGGTCCTGGATCTGCGCCACGCGGTAATCGCGCTCGATAGCCGAGTCGGTCGGCGTGGGGCAATGGACGCAGTTGAGCGGGTTGCAGGAGCAGCAGGGGGTGCCGTCGTTGTTGTTGACGCTGCTGGCGTCGGTAGCGACGGCGGTGTTGCGAGCGCCACAACCGCACCCGCTGGTCAGGACAAGGATCGCGCACAATGCCGGGATCACCATAAGCTGCTTCATAAAGTTCCACCTTATATTCGTCCCGGGCCCGCCATGGCCCGGATGGGGATCGGCTGCGGAGCCACGTCCGCGCTAATCCTTCATATCATTTATCGGCTCGCGCGGCCAGAGTAGTTTTGAAAAATTCCGACAGCATCCGCACCGCCGCGGTCATCTCTACATAAGCATAGGGCACGTGGCTGCTCTGGTGCAGTTGGCGGATCTGACCGTGCAGCGACTCGTACAAGTCGTCCCACTCCTCGGGGGCGTTGCAGAAGTACACGCGGCAGCCCAGCGGGCGATGCCGGCGGGCCGTGCAGCGATCGTCGATCTGGTAGGGGCATCGCCCTTGCTGCCATGTAGCCGACGGCAGCGGCGCCAGCGACAGCAGCGCCAACTCGCCGGTGGAGACGAACAGCCGGTGACCGGCCTGCTCGAACTTGCAGCATCGCCCGCAGGCGCGGCAGGAGAGGCTTCGCGAGGCGACGGCCTCGTCGCCGCCGGCGTAGATCAGCGCCAGGGCCTCCATGAAGGCCTGGCTGGAGCGGCAGGCGCCGACAGCCGACGCCAAGGCCCCGGTGCTATTCGCGCGTGCTGCGCCTTCGCTCATCGATTTCCTCGGGGGAAAGGTTGTGGCCGCGGTTGATCCCGGCGCAGCGGGCGCCGGCTTCGGCCCAGGTGTCCGGGTGCAGAAGATTGCTGGACCAGAACGGCCACGTGCGACACTGAATGGGCCGCACGGGATAGATCCGGCACGTGCGGGTGCCCTGCGTTTCGGGCGTCAGGAACACGCAGTCATGCGTTCGCTTGAACTCGACGAGACTCTGCCGCCGCCCGACGGTCCGCACGTACTTGCGGCGCATTTCCTGCGGCGTGATGTGCAGGTAGTCGGCGATGGCCTTGATGTCGGCCTCGGTCACCCAGACGTACCCCTCGTCCGGCCCGGCACAGCACCGCCCGCAGGCGGTGCATTCAAATGCCAGACCAGTGAAATACCAGGGCGCTGTGTCAGTGTGGGAATCCATCCTTGGTAGTATAGCTGACCGCCCCAGCAGCGCCACATGTTTTTGGCGCGGGCGGCGCAAAAGGTTGATTGGTTAACTGGTTGGCCCGTTAACTGGTTGATTGGCTGACTGGTTGGTTAACTCGTTGTTTGGTTTAACTGGTTAGTTCGCAATTGCGCTTTGGCTTTCGCCAGCAAGACTATTTTGCAGTAACCAGTCAACCAGCTAACGAGTTAGCCAATTACCGATTACCCACTACCGCTTGCCCTGGAAGAACCGCGCGTACCAGGCGTGCATTTCGTCGTCGCTGATGGACGTCGTGCGTCCGTCGTCGTACTCGGCCTGCACGATATCGAAAATCGCCCGCAGGCGCGAGTCGTCCTTGGGAACGTCGACCTTGTAGTGCGACGAGATCCAGTGCTTGATGCCCGCGGCGCCGCACTTGTCGGTGATGACGACCCCGGCGGGGCGGTCGAGAATGGCGGCCGTGTCGAAGCAGCTATAGATCTCTTCGCTCTTGAGCAGCCCGTCGGTGTGGATGCCCGCGCGGGTGGTGTTGAAGTCACGCCCCACCAGAGGGTAATCGTGCGGGATCGCATCGCCGATCCGCTTTTCGTAGTACTGCACGATCTCGGTGATGGCCGCGTAGTTCACGCGGTCGTCGTGTCCGCGAAGCTGGGCGGCCTCGACCACCATCGCCTCGAGCGGGCTGTTGCCCGTGCGCTCGCCAATGCCCAGCAGGCTGGCGTTGCACGCGGCGCAGCCGTACAGCCACGCCGTCACCGGATTGACCACGACCTTGTGGAAGTCGTTGTGCCCGTGCCACTCCAGCAGCTCGCCGGGAACGCCGGCGTCGTGGATCATCGCGTGGACGATCTTGGGCACCGACCGCGGCAGGGCCGCCTGCGCCCACGGGACGCCGAAGCCCAGCGTGTCGCACAGGCGAATCTTGACGTCGAGCTTGTACTGCTGGCGCAGGAGCATGAGCTGCTGGGCCAGCGGGATGACGAACCCGTAGATGTCGGCGCGCGTGATGTCCTCGAAGTGGCAGCGGATGCGGATGCCTTCTTCCAACGCCGTGCGGGCGATCTCCAGGTACAGGTCCATCGCCTGCTTGCGCGACTTCTTGAGCTTGAGGAAAATGTGGTAGTCGCTGCAGCTCGTCAGGATGCCCGTCTCGGCCAGGCCCATCTCCTTGACGATCTTGAAGTCCTGCTTGCGGGCGAGAATCCACCCGGTCACTTCGGGAAACTTCAGGCCCAACTCGCGGCACTTGTCGACGGCCTCGCGGTCCTTCTTGGAATACAGGAAAAACTCCGAGGCGCGGATGGTGCCCGTGCCGTTGTCGAGCTTGCTGATGAGCTTGTACAGGTCGACGATCTGCTCGACGCTGTAGGGGGGGCGGGCCTGCTGACCGTCGCGGAACGTCGTGTCGGTGACCCAGATGTCCGGGGCCGGGGCCATCGGCACGTCCTTGGCGTCGAAGAGCACGCGCGGCAGCTTACTGTAGGGAAACTGCTCGCGATAGAGCTGCGGCTCGTCGATGTCCTGCAACGCGTACTTTTTGATATTTTCGGCCAAGATACTCATCCTACGATCGTGCTCCGCAACGGAGGCAGCCCGTTCCCATTGGCGTGCCGCATTATACAGGCTGGCGCCAGTATTTTCAAACATCGGTTGAGAGGCATGTGCGGACCGGTGCCAGGCGGCCGTTGTTCAGCCGCCATGTTCACGGCTGCCAGCGTAGGGAGCGTCATATCCCGCGGCCGCGGAAGAACAGCAGGATCGTCAGCAACATCGGGACCAAGCACATGATCGTCCCGGCAATGGCGAGGGCTTTCCCGCGCCGTGTGCGCAGGGCCTGCTGGTAGCCGGTCACTCCCAAGATACCGCCGACGATGGCGCACACACCCACCATCGCTATGCCCAGACACATGAACTGAACGAGGAGCAAGGCCACGATCGGTATCGTCAGGCAGACCAGCCCCAGTACAAACGACGCGACGGCCGCGCCGTTGGGCCCGCTCGCCTTGGCCGGCAATCGCCGGCGCCGCGGACCGATCGGCCCCGGTTCGCTCATCATGTCGGCCAGCGACTCCAGCGGTTCGCGCGTGTCGCGTGGAACCACCAGCGGCTGCCCGCACGCGGGACAAGGAATCGTCCTGCCCGATTGGTCGGACAAGGCGCTGATCTGGCGGCTGCAGTGCGTGCAATTGAATGTGATCATCACAAACTCCCACTTCCTTACAGGTCCACGATGGACACGATCTTACCCGCCAAGGCACGAAAACGACATGCTTTCCACGGAAAAAGCCGTCGTGTTTTCTCAAGAACATTTTGTTTGAATTGTGCTGTTTTGCATCTTGACGGAATTTGAGTTGTGCCTTAACTTGGGACTGTCAACGGAAGGGAAACGGACGGACGCGATTCAAAGTCGCGAGGGAAATGCCGGCCTCAAACCGGCAATACATCGAAGGAGAGGGAAATGAAATTTCTGGTGACTCGGTAATAGTTCTTGACAAAAATGTGATGTGCAATTAATATACAGACCGAGCATGGAGACAGGTCCAGTTCAGGTGGCCACTAAGGCCCACAAAAGGAGCTAGAGGAATGAGAACGGCAATCCTAAGTATCTGCGTCGTTTCACTGCTGACGGTTTCGTATGCCCAGGCGGATACGATCAGCTACAGCAACACGTACGGTCCGACCAGTGTATCGTTTTCAGGGCTGCTCGTCCCGCTGACCAAGTTTGATCCGGCCTTGGGGACGTTGACCAAAGTGACGCTGCAGTTGAACGCAAACACCAACGCCGGAAGCATTGCCTGGGACAACGAGGGAGGCGTCGCCTCATCGGTCACTCTCCAGATCGGCGCCACGGTTAAGGCCTCTGCTCCGCTCAATCTGATAGCGGTGACGGCCGTGCCCGTCCAGTCCGGTAGCGGCTCGGTCAGTGCCGACAACGACGCCAGTCCGGACTACATCGGCGACGACGCCTTCGGCGTGACTGGTGGCACGGGTTCTGACAGCAACTCGGCCTTCACCACCAGCAGCCTCAGCACGTTCATCGCCACATTTGCGGGCGAGACGTTCAACGCGACGTTGGAGTCCTCCATCAAGACCACCCTGAGCACCGACGGCGGGTATGGTCCGATCAACCCCAGCCCCGGCCTGACCGATGGGACGGTTAAGGTGACCTATGAATACACCCCCATCCCCGAGCCGGTCACGATGAGCCTGCTGGGCCTGGGCGGTCTGGGCATGCTCCTGAAGCGCCGACGCTAGAACGTACGACTCTGTCATCACCGACAGGCGGGCCCTTGCGGGCTCGCCTGTTTTTTTTATGCACACGTTTCCCCCTCGCCCGTAGAATACCGCCTTCACACAGGAGCCGACCATGGCCGCTTATGACGAACTGCTGGGCTTTATCAACGAACTGCAAATCATCGACTCGCACGAGCATCTGCCCCCCGAGGCCCAGCGCGA
>JAJFVE010000197.1 GCA_021371965.1 Planctomycetaceae bacterium | reverse complement strand
CATCCTTGCTGATTCGATACGCCGCCAGCAGCACCATCCGTGGCGAGTTGCTGGTCGTGCTCATTCAAGAGCATATACACGCTATCGAAGCAAAGCGCAATGCTAACGTGCGCCGAACATGAAAGGGTTTTCTACAGAGCATACCTGACCCCTTTAGCTCTGAGAGAAAGAAGAAACTGTGGTGAGTCGTGAAAGAGTCCGGTGACAGGCAATCGCGAGACTAGTTCCGGCTGGAAGTATGGGGCCCAAGATCATATCCTGTCTGCTTGGTGAACGACCAATCGGACATGTCGAAGGAGCCTTCCGCCGTCGCGGGAGAGATCGTGCTTTCGGAGCTCCTGGACCGTCAGCAGATGCAGGGGCTGCTGGAGAATCTCTGCCGGGCCCTGGGCGTGGCGGCCGCCATTATCGACGTCAAGGGCGAGGTGTTCGTCGAGGCCAACTGGCAGCGCATCTGCACGCAGTACCATCGCCGCAATCCCCAGACGCTGGCCCGCTGCATCGAGAGCGACACGATCCTCGCGGCGCACCTGAAGGAAGGAAAGAAGTTCTCCCTCTACCGCTGCCCCAACGGCCTGACCGACGCGGCCTCGCCGATCCTGATCGACGGCCGCCACGTCGCCAACGCCTTCGTCGGGCAGTTTCTGCTCAAGCGCCCCGACCGCCGGTTCTTCCGCCGCCAGGCGCACCGGAACGGATTCGACGAGGAAGACTATCTCAAGGCGCTGGCCGAGGTGCCCATCATCCCCGAGCAGCGCCTCGAGCCGATCCTGGGATTTCTCACCAGCTTCGCCGAGATGGTCGCGACCACCGGCTGCCGCCGCGACCAGGCATTCCGCGCGGTCTTCAACGCCCCGCAGGATGCCATCTTCTTCTTCGACGAAAGCGGCATCCGCAAGGTCAACGACGCGGCCGTGCGGATGCTGGGCTTCTCCTGCGCCTCTGAGCTCCTGGGCCTGAGGCCTTACCAGGTCTCGCCTGAGCTCCAGGGCGACGGCACGCCCTCGGCCGTCAAGGAGCAGCAGCTTGTCGACGAGGTCCGGCAGAAGGGCTCGATGCGATTCGAGTGGCTCCACCGCAAGCAGACGGGAGAGGTCTTCCCGACGGAGATTTCTCTCAGTGTGGCGGCGCTGGACGGCAAGCCCGCCCTGCTGGCGCTGGTGCGCGACCTGACGGAGCGAAAGAAGGCCGAAGAGGCGCTGGCCGCCGGCGAGCGCAAGCTGCGTCGCATTCTCGAGACGGCCAACGAAGGGTTCTGGCTGGTCGACAACGATGCGGTCATCCGCGAGGCCAACTTCGCCATCTGCCGGATGCTGGGGGTCGAGCGCGAGGAGGTGCTCGGGAAGACCATCTTCGACTTTGCCGACGAGGCCAACTCGGCGATCTACCGCCACCAGCTCAAGATCCGCGCGACGGGCAAGACCAGCGAGTACGAGCTCTCGCTGCTGCGCCCCGACGGCGGGCTGGTGCCCTGCCACGTCAGCGCCTCGCCGTTCTTCGACGACCGCGGCGTCAAGATCGGCTCGTTTGCCATGTACAGCGACCTCACCCATCGCAAGAAGGCCGAGGCCGAATCGCAGCGCAGCCAGCGCCTGCTCCAGAACGTCATGGATAACGCCAACGCCCTGGTGTACGTCAAGTCGGCCCAGGGGCGCTACCTCATGGTCAACCGCACCTGGCTGGACCAGTTGCAGATCCCCGAGAGCAAGGTGCTCGGGCGCAGCGACCCGGAGGTGTGGCCGGCCAAGCTGGCGGCGGAGTTCGTGGAGAACGACGCCAAGGTGCGCTCGAGCATGGAGCCGCTGAGTTTCGAGGAGGTCGTGCTCGTCCGCGGCGAGGAGCGCATCTTCCTGTCCAACAAGTTCCCGCTGCTCAATCCCGATGGCAGCTTCTTCGGCACCGGCGGCGTCTCCGCCGACATCACCGACCTCAAGCGCATGGAGGACGCCCTGCGCCAGGCGATCGCCAAGGCCGAAGAGGCCACCCGCGCCAAGAGCTCCTTCCTGGCCAACATGAGCCACGAGATCCGCACGCCGATGAACGCCATCATCGGCCTGGCGTACCTGGCCCTCAAGACCCCCCTCAACGCCAAGCAGCACGACTACCTCACCAAGATCCACAACGCCGGCACCTCCCTGCTGAGCATCATCAACGACATCCTGGACTTCTCCAAGATCGAGGCCGGCAAGCTCGACCTGGAAACCACCGACTTCCGCCTGGACGACGTGATCGGCGCCGTGACGGCCGTCACCGCCCAGAAGGCCCACGACAAGGAGCTCGAGCTCCTGGCGGACGTGGCGGCCGACGTGCCCGAGCAGCTCTCGGGCGACCCGCTGCGCCTGCAGCAGATCCTGATCAACCTGGTCAACAACGCCGTCAAGTTCACCCAGCGCGGCGAAATCCAGGTCAAGATCGAGCTGCTCAACCGCGCGGGCAAGAAGGTGCAGCTCCAGTGCTCCGTGCGTGACACCGGCATCGGCATGACGCGCGAGCAGTCGGCCAAGCTCTTCCAGCCGTTCTCGCAGGCCGACATGTCCACCACGCGCAAGCATGGCGGCACCGGCCTGGGCCTGACCATCTGCCGCCGCCTGGTCGACATGATGGGCGGGCAGATCTGGCTCGAGAGCCAGCCGGGCAAGGGCTCGACCTTCAGTTTCACCGTCTGGCTGGGCGTCAGCGAGACCGTCGCCGCCTCCAGGACGGTGCCCGAGCGCTTCGGGAGTCTCCGCGTCCTGGTGGTGGACGACAACGCCGCCGCCCGCGAGATTCTCGTCGATTCGCTGCGCCCGCTGGCCAGGCAGGTGGACGCCGCCCGCAGCGGGCCCGAGGCCATCGCCGCCGTGCGGCAGTGCGACGCCGACGCGCCTTACGACGTGGCCTTCATCGACTGGCGCATGCCGGGCATGGACGGGCTGCAGGCCACGCGGATCATCAAGGACGACGCGTCGCTGCGCCGGCAGCCGGCCGTCATCATCGTCACCGCCTTCGGGCGCGACGAGGTGCGCGAGGAGGCCGAGAAGCTTCACGTCGACGGCTTCCTCGTCAAGCCCGTCACCAAGTCGATGCTCGTGGACTCGCTGGTGGGCGCCTTGGGCGTGCCGGCCGACGAGACCGGCGCCGTCGCCGCCGCGGCGGTCGAGGAGAGCTTCCACCTCCGCGGCCTGCGCGTCCTGCTCACCGAAGACAATGAGATCAACCAGCAGATCGCCGTCGAGCTGCTCGAAGGCGTCGGCGCGAGCGTGGAGGTGGCCGATAACGGCCGCCAGGCCGTCGAGAAAATCCTGCAGGGCCCCGTGCCCCCGCCGTACGACGTGGTGCTCATGGACCTGCAGATGCCGGAGATGGACGGCTACGAGGCGACCCTGCACATCCGCTCCGACGGGCGCTTCGCGCATCTGCCGATCATCGCGATGACCGCCCACGCCTCCCTCGAGGAGCGCCAGCGGTGCTTCGACGCCGGCATGAGCGACCACGTCTCCAAGCCCATCGATCCGGCGATGTTCTTCCGCACCCTTGAGCGGTACTACAAGGCCTCCGATGCCAGCGCGGCCCCTGCCCGGGCCGCCCCTCGCGGCGAAGCCGCCGAGGCGCCGGTCGAAATCCCGGCCGTCGAAGGGCTGGATATCGCCGGCGGGCTGAGCCGCGTGGCCGGCAACCGAAAGCTCTATCTCAAGCTCCTTCGTCAGTTCGTCGCTCAGCAGGGCTCGGCGCCGGCGCAGGTCGCCGACGCCCTGGCGGCCAACGACCCGCCCCGGGCCCAGCGCACGGCCCATACCGTCAAGGGCGTCGCCGGAAATCTGGGGGCGACGGCCGTGCAGCAGGCGGCCGCTGCGCTGGAAAAGGCTCTGGCCGACAACTCCCCCGCCGCGGAGCTGGCCCCGGTCCGGGACGCGTTCGCCGCGGCAATCGAGGAGACGGTCGCGCGGCTGCGCGCCGCCCTCCCGCCCGAGCCGGCGGCGCCTGAGGCCTCGGAACCGGCCGGCGATCCGGCGCAGGCTGCACGCGTCGCGGCCGAGATGGCGACGCTGCTGGAGAACTTCGACCCCGCGGCCGTCGACTGCCTGGAAAACAACGCCGTCCTCTTCCGCGGTGTTCTGGGAGAATCGCTCGCCGCGTTCGAGGAGCTCGTGCGGGCCTACACGTTCGGAGACGCGCTGGCCTTGCTGACCAAGGCGGCCGAGGGGAAAGGACCGGATCGTACATGAGCACTTTGCCCGATCCCGCCAATCGCATTCTGATCGTCGAGGACGCCCCCGCGAACATCCAGGCGCTGACGGCCATCCTCAAGGAGCAGGGCTACCAGATCAGCGTCGCCACCAACGGGCGCCAGGCACTGCACGTCATCGAGAAGATTCATCCCGACCTGGTGCTCATGGACGTGGTGATGCCGGAGATGGACGGGTACGAGGCGTGCCGGCAGATCAAGGCCTCGCCGCTGTGGAAGGACCTGCCGATCATTTTCCTGACGGCCAAGACCGAGACGCCGGACATCGTGCGGGGCTTCGAGCTGGGGGCGGTGGACTACGTCGCCAAGCCTTTCAACGCCCACGAATTGCTGGCGCGCGTTCGCACGCATTTGACCATCGACCGGCTCAACAAGGAGAACGCCCGCCTGCTGCTCAACGTGCTCCCCGCGCCCATCGCCGAGAAGCTCAAGAAGCAGCCGGGCACCATCGCCGAGCGGTTCGACGACGTCTCGGTGCTCTTTGCCGACATCGTCGACTTCACGCCCCTGTCGGCCCGCCTTTCGCCGGGCGACCTGGTCAGCCTGCTCAACCGCGTCTTCTCGATCTTCGACGAGCTGGTCGAGCGGCACGGCCTGGAGAAGATCAAGACCATCGGCGACGCGTACATGGTGGCCGGGAGCCTGCCGGCCCCCAGGGCCGACCACCTCGAGCACATGGTGACCCTGGCGGTGGAGATGCAGCAGACCATCGCGGGCATGGCCGCCGAGCTGGACGGGCTGCAACTGCGCATGGGCGTGCACGTGGGCAGCGTGGTGGCCGGGGTGATCGGCATCCGCAAGTTCATCTACGACATCTGGGGCGACACCGTCAACACCGCCAGCCGCCTGGAGTCGCACGGCGTCGCCGGCCGCGTGCAGATCAGCGAGGAAGTCTACCAGCGCGTCAAGAGCTGGTGCCGCTGCGAGCCCCGCGGCGCCATCGAAACCAAGGGCAAGGGCACGATGAACCCCTACCTCATCATCGGATTCGACACAACCCCCGCCCCGCAGGTTGAAAGCTCCCCCCAGTAAGGTACCTGACCTGCTCTGTAGAAAACCCTTTCATGTTCGGCGCACGTTAGCATTGCGCTTTGCTTCGATAGCGTGTATATGCTCTTGAATGAGCACGACCAGCAACTCGCCACGGATGGTGCTGCTGGCGGCGTATCGAATCAGCAAGGATG
>JAJFVE010000180.1 GCA_021371965.1 Planctomycetaceae bacterium | reverse complement strand
CATCGACCTCAAGCCCAACTGGGTTTCGATCCTGATCGGCATCAACGATACGTGGCGGGCGTTTGACAGCAACAGCCCCACCACGGCAGAGGCGTACGAGGTCGACTACCGCGCGATCCTGACCGACGCGCGTGCCAAGCTGAATGCCAAGTTCATCCTGTGCGAACCGTTCGTGCTTCCCTGCCCTCCCGACCGTGAGAAATGGCGGCTCGATCTCGATGCCAAGATCAATGCCGCCAGAAAGCTCGCCCGCGAGTTTGGCGCGATCTTCGTGCCCTTTGACGGCATCTTCGCTGCTGCGGCAACGCAGCGCGAACCAGCCTTCTGGGCCGGCGACGGTGTACACCCAAGCCCGGCTGGCAACGCCCTGATGACCCAGGCATGGCTGCGGGCGGTGGGAGCTCTGTAGAAAACTGCGATACCTGTGAATGGCTAAGGGCCTTTGAAATCGTGAACCGATAAAGGAAGAAGGAAAGCGTCGATGTCTACTAAGATCAGCAACATTGTTGGGCGACAGATTCTTGACTCCCGCGGCAATCCCACGGTCGAGGTCGATGTCTATCTCGATGGCGGCATCATGGGCCGCGCCGCCGTTCCCAGCGGCGCCAGCACCGGCGAGAACGAGGCCGTCGAGCTGCGCGACGGCGACAAGAAGGTCTACCTCGGCAAAGGCGTCCTCAAGGCCGTCGGCCATGTGAACAAAGAACTCAAAGCTTTGGTCGTCGGCAAAGACGCCACCGACCAGGCCGCCATCGACAACGCGATGATCAAGGCCGATGGAACGCCCACCAAGGGCAATTTCGGCGCCAACGCCCTGCTGGGCGTTTCGCTGGCCGTCGCCCGGGCGGCCGCCAACGCCGCCGGCAAGGAACTCTACCAGTACATCGGCGGCGACAAGGCCGTCACCCTGCCGGTGCCGATGATGAACATCCTCAACGGCGGAAAGCACGCCGACGGCACGGTCGACTTCCAGGAGTTCATGGTTCAGCCCTGGGGCGCCAAGAGCTTCTCAGAGGGACTGCGCATAGGGACGGAAGTCTTCCACGCCCTCAAGAAAGTGCTCAAGGACAACGGTTACAACACTTCCGTCGGCGACGAGGGCGGCTACGCCCCCAGCCTCAAACGCAACGACGAGGCCCCGGAACTGATCTGCAAGGCCATCGAAAAGGCCGGATACAAGCCCGGCAAAGATATCTGGATCGCCCTGGACCCGGCCGCCAGCGAAATGGCCAACGCCGCCAAAGAACTGGGCAAGACCGGCTACTGCTTCTTCAAGAGCGACCCCAGCCGCGTGGCGACCAGCGATGAGATGATCGACATCTGGTCCTCGTGGTGCGCCAAGTACCCCATCCGCAGCATCGAGGACGGGCTGGCCGAAGACGACTGGGCCGGCTGGGCGAAGCTGACGGCCAAGATGGGCGACAAGATCCAGCTCGTCGGCGACGACCTGTTCGTGACCAACATCAAGTTCCTCCAGCGCGGGCTGAAAGAAAAGTGCGGCAACAGCATCCTGATCAAGCTCAACCAGATCGGGACGCTCACCGAGACCCTGGCGGCGATCGACCTGGCGATGAGCAACAAATGGACTGCCGTCGTCAGCCACCGTAGCGGCGAGACCGAAGATACGACCATCGCCGACCTGACGGTCGCCCGCAACACCGGGCAGATCAAGACCGGTTCGGCCTGCCGCACCGATCGCGTCTGCAAGTATAACCAACTGCTTCGAATCGAAGAGGCGCTCAAAGACAAGGCGGTCTATGGCGCTGCAACCTGGAACAAACGATAGCCCCCCAGCGCGGCGGGCGCTCAATGCGGCCGGACGCATGGTCGGCTTTCTCGTGCTGACCGTGCCGGCGATGACAGTGTTCGGCTCGGCCGTACTGCTGCCGCATATCGTCAATCAACAGCACAATCAGTACCTGCTGGAGAGCAAGCAGGCCCAGGTGGCCGATTGGGAAGTGCTCGTCGCCGCCAACGACAAGCTCATCGCGCACCTGCCCGTCGACGAGGTGCTGACCAAGCGGCTGGCCGAAAACCAGTTAGCGGTCATACCCGACGGCGAGGAAGTGATGCCGCCCGTGGGGGCGGCCAACCCGCCGGATCTGCTGCATCCCCAGCCCCACAAGCGCCCCAGCCCCCCGCCGGCGTGGCTGCTGCGCCTCAGTCGGCGATTGAGCAATCCCCCCACCCGCCGCGGCCTGGTGGTCCTGTCGCTGGGAACGATCATCACCGCGTACTTCCTGTTCTCGCCGCCGTCGGCCGCGCGGCGCAGGAAGGAAGATGGGCAATCTCCTGAAGGCTCCGCGCCGCTTGAAGAAGCTCAGGAAGAGAATCCCCAACCGGCGACAACGCCGTGATTCCGTTTTGAGTTGTGAACTCACCACACACAACTCACCACTCACCACTGCTTATTACGCCATCAAGTCCGACTGCTCGGGCTGCATCAAGCCTCGCAGTTTCTTCATGGCCTGAAGTTCGATCTGGCGGACGCGCTCTTTGGAGATGCCCAACTGGCGGCCGAGCTCTTCGAGAGTCTTGCTCTTGCCCGAGGGGTCGAGGCCGTAATGGTCGATGAGGATGGCCCGCTCCTGCGGGTTGAGCCGGGTCAGAACCGCGTCGATGCTCTCGCGAAGCTCTCGCAGATTCAGTTCGTTGGGATCGTACGTGCGAAGACTGGCGGCGATATCGAGCACTTCCTCGTTGCCGGTGGCGAAGCGGTCAAGCTGGTACAACTCCTTGGGCACGCTGCGGGCGAAGTTGCGGATGATGGCCCAGGAGGCATACGTGCTGAAACGGTTGCCTCGCGTGTAGTCGAACTTCTCCACCGCTCGCATGAGCGAGACGTTGCCGTCACTGATAAGCTCGAAAAGCGTCTGGGCCTTGCCCACGTGTTTCTTGGCGATGGACACCACCAGGCGCAGGTTCGCGCGGATGATCTGGTTCTTGACGACGTTGGACTGCAACAGGAGGTCTTCGATTTCCCGCAGCTTACGCGTGCGGACGCGATTGAGGTCGATCCCCTTGCGCTGCTTGTCGGCCTTGTACTTGAGGTAGTTGTACCGGCGGAAGAGATCCTTCTCGCCCTCGCTGGTCAGCAGGGGCACGTCGTAGAGAGCCCGCAGGTACGGGGGCAGATCGGACGGCGGCCGCGGGGCAGGCTTGGATGAGTCCCCGTCCAACGGCACTGCCGCCATGATGATTTCATCGGCGTTGGGCAGGTCGAACTGCGAGCTGTACACGTAATTGACTGACCGCTTGAGCAGTTGCTGCGCCCGCACTTCGTTAACAACGCGATAGATCGTGCCTCGCGTGCGGTGGTGGCGCTGGGCCAGGGCGGGCACGGCCAGGCCCCGCAGATATCCGCGGTAGATGGCGATCTTCTCCTGGTCGTTCAGCGGGGCGAAGAGATAGGGAAAGATGGGATCTTCGGGATGTTCGATGTCGTGGTTTCGCAGCGTGTAGCGGATGGTCTCCATGGCCCGGCCGCTGCGTGCCGCCAGCCGCTTGGCCACGTCGCTGAGCGAGCAGTGCGTGAACAAGGCCATTCGCTTGGCACGGCGGAAGATGTCGCGGCGTTCCTGCTCGCTGAGCTGGGTGAATCGCACCGAGCGGCTGACCTCGCCTTCCTGGCGGCTGATGAACCGCTGCAGGGAGCTTTCGAGGAACGCAATTCGTTTGCGTCCGTCGGGGAAGATCATCCGCCGCGTGGGCAGCCCGCGAAGGCGCCATCGCTGGACGGTCTTGGTCGAGACGTTGTACCGATTGGCGACAGCCTGGGTATCGACGGCGGGTTCTTCGTATTCGCCGGTGCGCAGGTCGAAGCTGTCGCAGATCTTGATCATCATTTCCAGCAGATCGCGGCGGAGCCTGGACCCGAGCATGGGCCTCGGCGTGGACTTGTCGATGCTTCGCGGGCGATAGCCCGTCAGGCGGAAGACCACGAAGTCGTAGGGATACTCTTGGTCGTCGTCGAGGATCATCGCCAGCGATTCGGCGGAATCGACGTACCCTTTCCGCAGGCGCGCAAGCCCCGCGGCCAGTTCCGCCGCCATTTCCTCCATCGCCTTGTACGCGTATTTGCCCACAATTCCCTCTCCCTGCGGCGGGGCGGGGATTCTGCTTACGGTTGAGGCGCCGCCGGCGGGGGCGTCTGCGGCGGGGTGACCGCGGGCGCCTCGGGTGAGGCCGGAGGGGCGGCAGGCTCGGACGCCGCCGGCTGCGTCGCGGCAATGCCCGCCAGCCGGTCGCGCAGGTGCAATACCGGGCGCAAATACGGCGAGGCCTCACGGCTCTTCATCGCGTCGGCGATGATCTCGTTGGCTTTGCGCAGTTTCTCGGCGTCGTTCTTGAGACGATAGTGCCCCAGGTATGCCGCCGCCAACTCGCCCTGGTAGATCCAGCGATAGACCTTTTCATTCTCTTTGAGGCCTTGAATGGCCAGTTCGTAATCGCGGATCGTCTCTTCGTAGTTCTTCAACGATTCGCCAGCCGTCACGTCGGGATTGCTCAGGTACGCCGCCAGTTCCTGGGCCTCTTTGGGCGCTGTGGCATTGGCAGCGGCCTTGGGCCAGACGTCGTTGATCGGGGCCTGCAACGCCAGCAGCCGGCGGGCGAAGATAGCCTGTTCGCTCTGGAGACCGGCGATGCGTGCGAGCACGTCGCCCTTTTCGGCCAGTCCCTCAGCGGTATTGGCGTCGGGGCCGACTAGCGCGTGGCCCAGTTCCGCCTGGCAGTTGCTGTATTCTTTCATCGCCTGGGCCTCATCGGCCTTGGCGCCCAGGGCCGCCGCGTTGACGGCGGCTACATCTTTGAGGATGGCGTCCTGCGACTCCTTGATGAGCTTGAGGCAGTCTTCTCGCTGCTGGCCGCGGCGGCCCATCTGTTCTTTGCGGTGTTCGAGCATGCTCTTGGCCATTTCGATCTTGCTGCGGCCGGCGTTGATTCGCACGCCGAGCATGCGGCGCTGTTCGAGCAGTTGCTGCACCTGGTTCTGGTTGGTGGAGATCTTGCCCTCGATCTGCCGGATCTGGGCTTCGTCTTTGAGCACGTCCTCGATCATGGCCAGGCTCTTGGCCCCGGTGATCAGACGGCTTTCGGCGCGATTCTGCCGCGCTTTCTGGGACAGGGTTGCGATCTGGTCGCGCAGCGCCGCCACCTCGTTGCCCAGGTAGATGATCTGCTTCGAGGCCGCCTCGTGCTCTTTCTCGATGTCAGCCAATTCGGTCGTGGTCTGGTCGACGATCTTCTGCACGTCGTCATCGGGCAGGCTCAGCAGTTTGTCGTACTGGGCGAGGAACCCCAGTTGCGCCTGCACGACGCCCAGGGTGCGATCGACGCGGTTGGCATCGCGCTGCGCGTTCCAACGCTGGTTGAGCGCTTTCTGGTCGAAGCAGTAACCGCGCAGCGACATCACGCGAGCGGCCATGTGATGCGCCAAGGCCTTGATGTCCGCAGGGGCCAGGCTGTTATCGGCCAGGGCCGCTTGCAGGATCGTCTTGGCCTGCGTCAGCGCCGTCTCGGCTTGGGGGTTGACGGCGTTGGGCGCCCTGAGCCTGATGGTCTCACGGGTCACAACGGGGTCGCCGTCCTTGACAAAGGGTCCGACCCTTCCCGAGACGGAGTCTTCGTGGACAGGGGTGGACAACAGCCCCAGCGCACGCTGATAGAGGGCGTCGGCGTCGTCGACGGCCGCCACGATGCCGGCGCGGGCCTTATTGACCCCTTCCTCGTTGCGCGTCACGAAGTAGGTGAACCACACCGCCAGCACCACCAGGGCGATGATGCCGCCCACGGTCAGCAGGACGCTCTGACGGTCCGGAAACAGTTTGCCCGCCGGAGAGGCAGAGCCCGTACGGCGCCCGGATTCCTTGCGGGATTCGGTCATGATGAAACCTTTCCAAAAGATACCTTGGCCTTATTCTACTACAGGGACACTTCGGCTGGCGAAGAATCCTCACGTTACGGAATCTTCCCCTTGCCCTGCGGCCGACAGATCGCACACGGCGCGGATCGCCAGGTCGCTGACCCGCGCCAGGTCGATAAACTGCCGGGCGTAGGCCTTGGGCCGGCCTTGCACCGCCTGCCAGACCAGCACCGCGCCGCCCTGCGTCTCGATGCTCATCGGCGCCAGCGTGTCGCCGACGACGGCGCCCAATGCCTTGGCCATAGTCCGGTCGCCGCGGCAGAGCCAACTCTCCTGCCGCCAGTGATGCCGCTGCAGCGCCAGCGGCGCTGCGGGGACATCCTGCTCGTGCCACATCAGCGCCGCCGTCAGAGGCCGGTCCATCTCGACGACGACCACGCTGTAATGGCGGGCCAAACGGCTGATCCCGTGCCCGCACTCATAGCGAAAGTCGAACGCCCGAACGCTCCGGCCGTTGACGCGCCCATAGGTCACGTTGTGCGCGCGGGGGCTGTGGCCGCTGGCGATCAGCGCGAACCGTCCGTACAGGCCAGGCAGATCGAACGGGTCGTCGCGCGAAAACCGCATGTTCAACTGGCGGGCCTGGGCGGCCATGGCCCTGCTGCGCCGCCGCTGGCGGCGGGCCATGACCATGAACGAAACCACAGACCCCCCCAGCGCGGCCACCAGCAGCACGATCAACAAGTCCTGCACATCGCATCTCGTTTAGGAGGCGGCGGTATTGTTATTCCGTCGCGGGGGCGCCTCGCAGGGCGGGGTCCGCCGGCGGAGCCGCCTTGCCGGCCGGCAGCGTCACCGTCACGCCGTACTGACCGCCCTCGGGCGGACCCTTGAGCGACGAAATCCAGTCCAGCATCTGCCTGTACGCAGCCGCCTTGACGTCCAGGTACAGCGGCGTCAACTCGCGGCCGGGGTGCACCTGCGTGGGGCGAACAGCTTCCTTGCGCTGCAGGTAAGTCAGCAGCAGCGAGTCCTCGCGCTGCTGGCGGTCGATCAGCGACCACTGACCGTGGCGGGTCGAGCTAAGGATCAGGAAGTTCGTGTAGTCGACGCGATCGTTGCGCGCCGGGGTGCCAAGCAATCTGAAATTGCCCTGCCCCCTGGGCCCGCCATGGCACTGGACGGTGGCGCACTGCGTCGCAATGCCCGCCCAGATGCGGCCTCGGAATTCCTTCAGCGGTTGCGGGTCGCCCAGGAGAAGAACGTCGTTGCGAAGCGGGTCGTTCCACTCGGTGTTCTCGACGATGTACTTGGCCTTGTCGCCGCTGGACAGGGCGTTGAAGCGGTTCTCGTCGAAGGCGGCGCCGCGGATGTCGTTGCGTCCGCGCATCGCCTTGATGAACTTTTCGAGGACATTGTTGCGAAACCGCACCGGCAGGGAATCGCGCTTGGGGCTGAACTCGCCCATGCGGATTTTGTAGATGCCTTCCTGCGTCACCAGCCAGTTCTGGGGCACCTCCGACGGCAACCCCGCTTCAGGCGGCGCGACCGACACGCCGCCCTGGCCGCCGGCGACAGGGGCATTGAGTTTCTCGTTCACGTGCGCCAGAAGCGCCTTGGCCATCTCGATATTGGGATCGATCTCGATGGCCTTCTGATATTCGTCGCGGGCGGCGTCGAGCAGGCCTTTCTGCTGGGCCCACTGGCCAAGTTGCAGATGGGCCCGGGCATCCTTGGCGTCAATCTTGGCGGCCCGCTGGTTGTATTCGTCGATGGGATTGACCTGCTCGATGACTTTCTCGACCTGATCATTGGTGAACGTCAGCACGGCCATGCGGGTGTCGATTCGATATCCCTCGGGCGTTTTGGTGACTTCGCCCTTGAACGTGCGTCCATCCTTGAGCACCAGAACCTGGGTGGCGCCTGCCGCCATCGCCGCCAGGATTCCCACCACCGCCAATCCGGCCATCACGTGTCTTAGCATGCCGCACCTCGTTGATGCGTCCGGGGACCGAGCCCCAAGCCCGCCCGCCGGCGCCGCAACACCGGGCCTCATCCTGAGGCCCTTGTCACAGGCGGCAGTGGGATTCGAACCCACGAATAACGGATTTGCAATCCGTCGCCTTGGTCCGCTTGGCTATGCCGCCGCTTGCGTCACTTGAGAATACTAGCCGCCGCCCTCGATATCAAGCGCGGTCCTGTTAACGGTTTAGAATCTGGCGGAGGTCGGCCTTGATCGCGTTGAACCCGGCGTATATGCCGCCGAAGGTCTTGTCGGCGGCCTCGAGGTTGCTGACATACACGCTCAGGTTTTCGATCTTGCCGCGATAGTCTGCCAGTTTCTTCTCGCGATCGGCGTTGCTCAGCGATGCCAGATCCGCCCTGCCGGGATCGGGGCGGAACGTCTCCAGCCAGCAGCGGCAGTAGGCCAGTTCCGATTCCCAGTACTGCCCGGCCTGGCGGGCCTTGTCGAATCCCTGGGTCAGGCGCTGGTAGATGGTCAGGGCCTTGTCGAACATCTTAAGCCCTTCATAGCTGCGCCCCATGCCCCAGAATGTCTTGGCGTCGAAGGCGATGCCCTCTTTCTCTTCGTCGGCCAGCCGGGCCATCAACTGCTGATGCCCCCGCAGGCACATGTCGACCAGGCGGGCGACGTTCTGGGTGTCAGGCCTGGACTGCGAGGTCGAGTTTACTTTGCCCAGGGCCTTGCCCAATTCGCCGGTGACATTCTTGAGATCTCGCGCGACGAACGAAGAACGTACGAACTCCGGCGGCAATTCATCCACGGTCTTCTTGAGCAGGTCGTATACTTGCGCCGGATTCTCGCGAACCTGGACCAGGCCCTGCTGGCGCGCATCGAACTTGGCGGCGATAGCGGCTTCCTTGGCCTTGCGATCGGCGTTCTGCGCAGCCGACACTTCTTCAAAGATCGTGCGCGCGTCGGCGAACCTGGCGGCCTGGATCAGCGCGTCGCCGTAGAGTTGCTTGCGATCCAGCAGCGTCTGCGCATCGGCATTGTCCTTGGTTTCGTACAACATCTTGGCGAACTTGGCATAGCCCTCGCGGTAGGCCTTCAGTCGCGCCTCGGTGGTAGGCCCGCGAGCGCCCTGGTCGAGCTGCTTGATTGTCTTCTGGATATTCGTGATGAGCAGGTCGATCAGCGGACCGCCGCGGTCGGGGTATGCTTTCAGGAACTCGTTGAGGGCTTCCAGCGCCGCCTCGATCTGGGCCGTCTCGATCAGCTTGCGGATGCGGAACTCCATGCTGGCTTCGATGATCGTCGTGCCAGGCCACTTCGTCGGCAACTTCTTGTCATCCTCAAGTGCCTTGGTCGTGTTGCCTAGATGATTGTATGTCAGCGTGATGACCAGATAATCCGCCCGCGCTCCCCACTCTCGCAGCATCTTCGCCAGAGTCCCGGCCGAGGGCTTGGACGCTTCCGCCGCAGCCTTCTCGCTGTACTGGCCCGCCTGGAAGACCAGGTCGCGCACTTGCTTGTCCGTCGGCGGAGTCGTGCTTTCCTTGAGCGCGTCGATATTTTCCGCTTCCAGATCCAATGCCCAGTACTGGGCCTCCATGTAGGCCGCGTGATCGGCTGGGGGAACTTTGCGGAACGCCGCAGCCGCCCGAGCGCGAAGGGCAATCTTCTCGTTGAGCATTTCCGCCGTGTCCGGGGTGGCCTCGACCAGGCGCTGCAGTTCCACGCCCAACTCGAGGTAATGGGTCAGGACAATATTGGGATCCTGACCGCCGGCCGCAGCCGCCTTCTGGGCCGCCTGCACCCACTCGGGTTTTTCCAGCAGCGTCTCCAGCGCCTTGACATATTCGCGACGCAGGTCCGGACTGATGGAACGCTTCTTCTCCTGCAATTCCCCCACCAGTCCCGAATAGCAGATCACGCCGTTGAAGGCCGCCGACGGCGCCAAGCCATGGGCGGCGTTCTGTACGGCGATCTCGACATACGACCGCGCCGCCGCCAGCGTCTCATGCTTGACCAGGTCGATCTTCGCCAGATACCACAGCGCCTGCGGACGCATCTGTTTGGCGGCCGCGTCGTCCTTGCGCGTCAACAGTTCCTTGAGAGCCTTTTCCGGACCGGCCAGCAGTTGCAGGCGGTGCGCCTCGGGAAGCTTGTCGTCGCCCCAGGAACGGTAGTTGCCCATGGCCAGCGCCATCAGCACGACGGGGTTGGCTTTCTTGAGCGTCTCGGGATCGTCCAGCTTGATGTTGGAGGCATACTTGCGGACGATGACTTCGTACAGCACTTCCTGCACGTCGGTGCGGCCGCTGTACTTGTTGATGAATTGGACCAGGACGTCCAGCGCCTGGCGCCGGTACTCGGCGGACTTGGCCGCGTCGCCGCCCTTGGCCGCCGCGGCATCCCAGATGTAGCTGCGCAGGATCACGGCGCTGACATCCTGCTGCACCTCGATCGCCGCGGCATCTTCGACCCTGGCATTTTGCCGAGCCAGAATGACGGACTTCTTGAAGAAGTCGTCGACGGCCGTCATCGCATCAGTGTACTTGCCGCCTTGAGCCAGCACGCGCGGGATTTCAAACAACGCCTGGATGCGCGGGGCGGCCGGCGCATCGTTGTCGTCCACCTGCCGCAGGAGCTTGATCGCCCGGTCGGTCTGGCCCAGGGCGCCGGCGGCCGTGCCTTCCACCAGCAGACCCCGGTACATGTCGATGCCGCTCTTGGCGCACTGGCTGCCGGCCGCCTGGGCCTTGGTGAGGTAGAGGGCCCGCTCGGGGCTGTTCTCGGGCAGGGCCAGGCCCCGGTAGAGCAATATCCACATCCCCATGCGCAGCACTTCGTTGCGGAGTTCCTCGATCTTGCCTTTTTCCAGGTTGTCTTCAAGAGTGGTGCAGTTGTTGATCATGTCCCGCAGTTGATCCTGCAGGTCGACGATCAGGGGGGCGGCATTGCGCGTCAGGACCACGATCATGCGGCGGTCTTCATCGGTGCCCCGCAGGAAGATCATGTTCAGGCCGTAGGGCGTCTGCACGCGGTTCAACCCGCTGATCATGGCTAACTTGAACTGCTCCGAACAGTAGGTCATCTGCGACTTGAGATTGTTGGGCTTGGCGGCGGTCTTGGCGGCCTCGACCACCCGAAGCTGCCGCACGACCGCGTCATTGAGCCACGCCAGCCGCTGGTCCTGGCTGAAGGGCTGGTCCATGTCGGTGGCCTTGGCGACCAGCGAACTGATGGCGATGACGTCCTGGGCGACGCCGCCCTGCTTGGCCAGCAGCGACTGCTGGTATTCGACGATTTCCCACATCCCCATGTCCTGCATCAGGCGGTGCAGGCCAACGAGGTCGATGCCCTGCATCGCGCCGGCTTCGGGCGCCGCCGACGAGTTGCCGCCGGCGCCTTCGTCCTGGGCCAAGGCCCCCCCCGTCGCCAGCGCTGCGGCCAGCACACTCACTGCCACGCGTGATTTCCAACCGCCCTTAGGCATGGTCGATATCCTCATCGTGAAATAACTCCATCAAACGCCCGCAAGCAAAATCACGTCCGGCACCTTGGCTCGATGGACGGCGTTGACGGCCTCAACGACGTGATCCCACGCCACGTCGCCGTCGGTGCGCACCCGGATTTCCAGCCGAAGGCCCGCAACCTTCTGTCGTACGATTTCCTGATAGAGGTCCTGGGCGTCGCTGGCCCAGAACGTGGTGCCGTCGATACGATATACCGCTGCATCACCCTGGGCCCCCACCCGCAGCGTCAACTGCCGCACCATATCCAAACCGCCGCCTCCGCCGGGCAGGGCGGCCGGAATCAGCCCTTCCGTGGGGCGCATCTGAAACCCGATCAGGAAGAAGATCAGGAGCTGGAAGGTCACGTCGATCATCGGCGTCAGGCTCAAAGCGGATGTTCGCGGACTTTTCATATCCGTCTCCCCGAAACGGCGGTCAACTGCTGCCGCTTGGCGCAAAGGCCACATTCTTGAGCCCCGCACGCACGGCGGCGTTGAAGGCCTCGACGACAAACTCCCATTGCACGTCCCCTTCGGCGCGGATCACGACGGGAACCTTATCGGAACCCTGGCTGCTTCTCTGCGCTTCCAGATGACGTTTCAATTCTTCAGAATCAGTGGTCTCGATCAGCGTCTGTTCGATCTGGTAGACGGCCTGATCTTTCTCCTCGCCCTGCGGGCGGACGCGGACGAAGACCGTCTTGAAGATATTCTGTTGGTCGACGCTGCCGATGCCTTCGGCAGGCAGCGAGGAGGGGATCAGCCCTTCCGTCTCGCGCATCTGAAAGCCGATCAGGAAGAAGATGATGAGCTGAAAGGTCACGTCGATCATCGGCGTCATCGGCGGTTGCATGGCGCCGGAGGGCGGCTTGCGCTTCTTGCGGGGCGGAATATAATGGACGGCTTCTTCGCCCTGAATCTTTTTTACCGATTTGGCCATGGGTTATTCGCTTCCCCTCTTAGGCAAGGCCGTGATGTTCATCTTGGGGATCCTGGCCCCCAGTCCGGCCATGATCACCGGCTCGACGTCGGACCATCGCGTGCGCTTATCGGCGCGGACAACCATGGTGAAGTCTTTTTCGGGCTTGTCGGCCGCCCGCGCGGCATTCTTGCGATCTTCCAGCATGGGCACCATCATGGCGACGGCGTTGTCCGGCTTGATCTCTTGCTTGCGCAGGTTGCTCTGGCGTGAAGGCATGCGGATCATATAGTATTCCACGCGCCCTCGCAGATAGCTGGGGACCGCCTGTCCTTTGTACTTCATGGCCGAGTCTTCGGAGACCACGTTGACGATGACGTGGTTTCCGGCCTTGTTGACCGCCTGGTCATTCAGGGCTTGGCTGACCTTCGGGCGCGACAGGGCGATCCGCAAGTCCAGTTCGTCCGACGCGCTCTGGCCGGAGAGCATGAAGAAAATGATCAACTGGAACGTGACGTCGATCATCGGCGTCATGTTCATGTCGGCCTTGCTGTCGGCAAATATGTTTTTCTTGGCCATAGCAGTTTCTCCCCGGCCGCCGACCGCTCTAGCTGCGCCCGGCGGGACGGAACGTCGCGATCAATTCCTGGCACGTGGTCATCGCCTCGCTGGTCAGCGAGTCGATGCGGTTGCGCAGGAAGGTAAAGCACGACAGCACGGGAATGGCGATCATCAGCCCTTCCAGCGTCGTCACCAGGGCCAGACCGATGGGCTTGGCGATGGCCGAAGCCTCGACGGTGCCCATGCGCACGATATCAAAGAAGGCCATGATCATGCCTTGCACCGTCCCCAGCAGCCCCAGCATCGGACCGACGTTTCCGATCAGGTTGAGCCACTCGATGGTTCGCAGCAGCTTGGTGGTGCGCTCCTCGGCGGCCTCTTCCATGGCGCGCTCCATGGCGGGGTATCCGTGGGCGGCCTCGTTGAGCGCCGCATGCATGACGTAGCCCATGAAGCTGGGCTCATTTTCCGTCAGGTCGATCACGGCGCGATACTGGCGCTCTTCAAACATCTGCTGGATCTGCTCGCGCAGGGCCGGGGGCATGATGTTCATGCGACGCACCATCATGATGTATTGCACCATCAGCGCCACGGCCAGGACGCTCAGAAGCCAGAGCACCCAGCCGACGAAACCGCAGTCGAGAAACAAAGCCGAAAACCATGTCATTTGCTGTTGTTGTGCGAGCATGCGCCAATCTCCGTAAAAGTTCCTGCTGGGGACGCTACGGCTCGGCCGCGCGTCGCTGGGTGTCTTACTTAAGCCGGGTCAAAGCCTGGCGGGCCGCCGTGGACGTCACCGTCCGAGGGTAATCGTTGAGGATCTTCTGGTAACACTTCTTCGCCGCGGCGGTATTGGGGGTCTTGAACGATTCATTGGCCTGGCCGGCCAGGTACAGCGCGCGGGCCTTGTCATCCTCGCCGGCGCCGCCGAGCATCAGCACGCGCATGGCGTTGAGCCCCGCCTGGCAAAGCAGGGTCTGCTGCTGGGCGCCGGCCGCTGCCTGTCCCAGCGTCAACTGCGCCTGCCCCATCGCCAGCAGGGCCCGGACCAGTTCGGTCTGGTTGAACTGCTCCATCAGCGGCTGCAGCGCCGCGACCGCCTTGTCGGGCTGCTGGCTCTTGAGGAACTGCTCGGCGGCCTCGATCTTGCTGACAAACGCCACGCGCCCCCCGTCGGCGGTGTTGGTGTCGGGCTGAGCGGCGCGGCTGATTTTTTCGGCCAGCGTGGCGGCCTCGGCGTCGCGCCCCTGAATCTGCAGGAGTTTCATGCGATACGGATCGACCGCGCTGCGATACGCGGGGCTGGTCTGCGAGTCCTTGCCCGCCAGCAACTCGATGGCTCGATCGGCCGCGTCGCTCTTTTCCTTGGGAAGGGGCGGGCGCAGGGCAATGGTCTCCTTCGAGGCGCTGTTGGCGTCCATCAGCGACAGCCACGCCGCCACGGCCCGGTCGATCTGGCCCGCTCGCACGGCCGCAGAGAGCATGCGGTGGGAAATCAGCGGTTTCAGCCAGGCTTTATCTTCGGGGGCGGGCTTCTTGAGCAACTGCTCGTACGCGGACAGGGCCTGATCGTACTGCCGCTCTTTCACGAGCTTTTCGGCCGCATCCAGGTCAGGAACGCCGCTGATGGAGATTTCCTTCAGATCGGCGATCGAGCCGATGATCTGCTTCATGGTCGGCAGGCGGAAGTAGATGATGCAGTCTTTGACGTCGGTGACGACGATGCCTTCGCCATAGGGCAGTTTGAGCGTGATCGAGTCGGCCCGCGCAGCGACGCCGCTCATCAAGATCGCGCCGGCAACAATGGCTGCTATGTGTTTCATGGCTTACTCTTGGCCGGAAATAAACTTATATTTGCCGCCATTTTCCTTGGCGATGGTCTGCAGCACTTCGACAGCCACGGGCGGCTTGTTGCCGTAGAGGAACGTGTTGACGTGCACGTCCCGGCGGATGTTCAGCGCCCGGATGGTCGCCAAGGCCTTCTCGTTGTCTGGGAAGACGCCGTCGGTCAACAGAAACAACAACTTGCCTTCCAGCTTCGGATTGGCCGCGGCCAGCACCGCAAAGGCCCGCTTCAGCGCTGGGATCGGGTCGGTCTGGGCCTGGGCCTGCACTTCCTTGAGGAACTTGACGGCCTCGAGCTTGGACGCTTCGGTCGCCGAGACGAGTTTCTTGGAGGGCGGTTCCAGCGGCGCGCCTTCGGCGAAAAGGATGATGTGGAAGTCCTGGCTGGACTGGAGACGCCCCATCGATGCGGCGCACTCTCGCTTGACCAGGTCAAAGCTGTCGCTCATGGAGCCCGAGCGGTCGATGACGTACACGATATGGTGGGCATTGCCGCCGCTGCCGAACAGCCCCGCGCCGGGCGCCCCGGCGCCGCCGGCCAGGCCCGCCACCGGGCTGCCGCTACCGGCGCTGCCGCCCTGGGCGTACACGGCAATCTGCTTGTTGGTGCGGCTGGCGTCGGTGATCAGGGCCGACTCTTTCTTGGAGTAGTTCGGCGAGGCGGCCTTGGGACGGTTGCTCATGGCCTTGGCGGTCTGCTCGCGAGTGCTGAAGCTGCCGCCGGGGTTTTCGCTCAGCGTGGCCGAGGGGACCAGCACCTTCTTGGGATCGATGGGCGGATTGATCACCATCACCACCAGGAAGAACATGATCAGCGCCAGCGCCGCGTGCAGGAACAGGCTGACGACCCAGGGCATCGAGCGGGCCATGACGATCATCATGGCTTCATCGCGATGGCTGCCCTCTTCTTCCAGAGGCTCTTGGTCTTCCGGGGCCGGCGGAGGCGTCTGAGAAGACGTCGCCACGACGCCGCGTTCGGCGTTGGGCGGCACGTGCGGGCGAGGCAGAGCGGCCAGTCCCGCCGGAACCACCGTCATCTTTTGACAATGGGGACAGCGGGCCGACTTGCCGATCTCGCCTTCAAGCCGCACCATCTGTCCGCAATGTTCGCACCGGAAGTCCGCAGCCATGTCAATCTCCCTGCAACAAACGACCCTATTCTAGCGGATGTTTCGCCGCTAATGCAACCGGCTTATTCTCATTCCGCTTTCACGTTAAAGAAGCCACCATGGTTTTCGGCCGCTATCGTCTTGAGCGTGCTTTCGGCCACGCCCGAGCGGCCGCCGTAGAGGTAAGTGTTGACCTGCACGAACCGCTGGGGATTCAACGCCCGCACGAGACCCAGGGCCTTGGCACTATCGGGAAACTCCCCGTCGGTGAGCAGGTGCACCAACTGCCGTCGCGTGGGACCGCGGGAGGCCTTGAGAACCGCAAAGGCCCGCTTCAGCGCCGGCTGCGGGTCGGTCTGGCCCGTGGGCTTAACCTGGAACAGGAACCGCGCCAAGGCCAGGCGGACCTCATCCGTCGGGGCCGCCAGGTTCGGGCGAAACTCGATAGGCACGCCGCTGTCAAACAACACCACCGCGAAGCGCTGACGGGGGCTCAGACGCGCGACCTCGCGATTGATCTGGTCGCAGAGATAGCTGAACGTGTCGGACATCGACCCGCTGCGGTCGATCACAAAAACGGTGTCGTCCGGAGGCAACCCGTCAGGCACGCGAGGGCCGCCGCCGGGTTTGTCTGCCGTGCCTATGCGGAATATCGCGCCGTCGCCCGGTGTGGGCCGCCCGCTCTGGATCAGCCCCGGGGCAAGAATGCGGACATCGGGTTTGAGCTTGTCCGGCCGGCCCGGATCCACAAGCTCAGGCTTCTTCCAGACCCGGTCGGAGGGGGCGTCAAGCCGGGTCGATTCACGACCCGTGTCGGTCAGCTTCACCAGGTCACGGAAACGTATCGACGGTGCACTGTTGTAACCACTCTGCACCTGCGCCGGCGGCTCGGGCTTCTGCGTCACCATGACGACCACCAGCATCAGGACCAGGCCCAGCGACAGGTGCAGCAGTCCGCTCACCAGCCACGGGAACATCCGCGCAAGCAATCCGTCAGCCGCGGCGCAGCGCTGCAACTCGCGCTGCTCCTGCTCTTGCGGCGGGGCATCGGGAATCACAGTCACGGGCATGGCCGCGATGGCCTGGGGAACGTAAACGTCGCGCCCGCATGCGCACCGCCCGCGCCGGGACCTCGAACCGATCAGCATCTTCCGCCCGCACCGGTCACACTGAACTGGAATCTTCATGGCAGTACTCCCCAACAGCAGGTTCTCTCCGATCCTCAAGGCCGGGCCACTGCCGCTTGCGGGTTGGCAGGTTCTCTGCTTGCCGAACAACTGCCAGGCCGCAAGCGGCAGAGGGAACAGCCGGATTCTTCAGGCATGTCGGCCCCGGGCATTTTTCGCTATGGCCCGGCGGCCGCGTGTTCGTATGATTAGACGCAGTAGTTGCAGAAAAGTTCCCGCGAGGGTGGCGGAATTGGCAGACGCGCCAGGTTTAGGTCCTGGTCCCGAAAGGGATGTGGGTTCGAGTCCCTCCCCTCGCAATGGCAGTAATCGGTAGCCCGTAGCCAGTGGCGGGCAGAAACAAGACTCTGTCGAGAAGGTCTTTCCTGGCTACTGGCGACTGGCTACCGGCTCACTAGCTACGGTTCCTACCGGTTCACGGCGGGCCTGGAAGCTCAGCACCGACACGTAGAAAAACCCGAAGGCGAAGATGACCAGGAACGGGCTGCCCAGCAGGCCCCACACGCTGGCCATCGACAGCAGGGCGCACGCGCCGAGGTAGATGCCAAACCCCATCTCGACGTATGGCAGCCAATGGTTCTTGCGCTTGGGTCGAACGCCGCCCGTCGTAACGCCCCCGCCGTTGGCGGAGCTGCAGCCGTACTTGGGGGTGCGAACAAACTCGCTGCGCTTGCCCAGCACCGCTTCAAAAATAGCCTTGGTGTTGGAGATGCACATTCCCACGCCCAGGGCCATCAGCATCGGCATGAACTTGAACGCCGTGCGCCAGTCGCGGAAAAGCTGGAACTGGCTGGCGGCGTAGAACACCGTCGCCGACAGCGTCGCCAGCGTGAACACCGTCATGTCAAACAGCGTGAGCCAGACGTTGACTTCGCCATGGGCCGACGCCCGCACGCACGCGGCCGGAAACAACAGCAACACCAGCAGGGCCATGTAGAAATGCAGCGTGAAACCCGTCAGGTGGAAGAACCCCTCGATCTTGACCTTCAGCGGGGCCTTGGACAGCAGCAATCGCGGGAGCATTTTCAACGCCGTCTGCGCGCCGCCCTTGGTCCAGCGGAACTGCTGGGCCTTGAAGGCGTCCATCTCCGGCGGCAGTTCGGCCGGACTGGCCAGCTCGGGCAGGAAGACGAACTTCCAGCCCTTGAGCTGAGCACGGTAGGACAGGTCGAGGTCTTCGGTCAGCGTGTCGTTGCGCCAGCCGCCGGCGTCTTCGATGGCCTTGCGCCGCCACGTGCCGGCCGTGCCGTTGAAGCTCATGAACCGGTCGCTGCGGTTGCGAGCGACGTGCTCGATCATGAAATGCCCGTCGAGGAACATCGCCTGGCTGCGGGTGAGCAGGCTGTCGTTGCGGTTGAGATGCTCCCAGCGCGTCTGCACGACGCAGACTTTCGGGTCGGTGAAGTAATGCACGCTGCGCTGGAGGATGTCCGGCGGGGGAATGAAATCGGCGTCGAAGATCGTGACGAACTCGCCGGTAGCGCTCTTGAGCCCGTTCTCCAGCGCGCCGGCCTTGTAGCCCTGGCGGTTGGTGCGATGAACGAAGCTGACATCGAACCCGCGGGCGCGGCAGCTTTCGACCGTCCGACGGCAGATCTCGGTCGTCTCGTCGGTGCTGTCGTCGAGGACCTGGATTTCCATGCGGTCGCGCGGGTAGTCGATCAGGCACGTCTGCTCGATGATCCGCTGGGCGACCAGACTCTCGTTGAACATCGGCAACTGCACCGTCACGCGCGGCAGCGGGTCGAACGTCGACGGCGGCGTGGGCACGTTCTTGCGATGGCGGAAGTACAGAATCACCAGCACCCAGCGGTGCAGGCCGTACATCGAGACCACCACCAACGCCAGGGTGTAGACGGTAACGAGAAACGATTGTCCCAGTTCCAGCAAGTTCATGTGAGGCCTCAAGGGCACCGTGCCCCGCTGCATCGGCGGATAATACTAGTCACACCCGCCCCCGCCGTCAATAGGTTGGTCGTAATTGCCCTGTGGGCGTTCTATGGCAGATTGGCCTTGATCGCGTCGGCGAGTTGCCCGGCGCGGCCTTGGGGATACTGTCCGGCGGGCCAGTTGAAATGGAAGGCGTCGCCGATGTTGCGCGGGATGATGTGCACGTGCACGTGCATGACTTCCTGATGCGCGGCAGGGCCGTTGTTCTGCAGCACGTTGACCCCGGCGCACCCCGTGGCCGCCTTGACGGCTGAAACCAGCGCGGGCAGATGTTTGAGCATTGCCCCGGCCCCGGCAGCTTCCATGTCGTCGAGCTGCTCGGCGTGGGCCTTGGGGATCAGCAAGACGTGCCCCTCGGCCAGCGGGCCGATATCCATGAACGCCAGGCACGCCTCGTCCTCGAGCACCTTGGCACAGGGAATCTTCCCGGCGGCAATTTTGCAGAAGATGCAGTCGCTCATGCGTGTTCTCCGGCTGAACGCTCAACCCTGAATCATGAGCCGCACACAATCGACCCTTGCGGTCGTGAGGCGCCGAAAACTCGGCGCCTCACGCGCAAGCGGCTGCACTCACTCAATTTTCTTAAGCTGGCTGCAACTCTTTTCTTCGTTTGTCCAGTTGGCTCTTGAGGCGTTCCAGGACGGCTGAGTGCATCTGGCTGACGCGGCTTTCGGAGAGGTCGAGCGTCTGGCCGATCTCTTTCATCGTCATCTCTTCGTAGTAGTACAGGACGATGATGAGCCGTTCGGCGCGGCTGAGGCCGCGCGTCAGGAGGTCCTTGATGTCCTTGCCCTGGGCGACATGCAGCGGGTCGTCGCTGCGCTTGTCTTCGAGCACGTCGATCTCGCGCACGTCCTTGCTCGAGTCGGTCTCGAACCACTTGCGGCTCAGCGAGACCTGCCCCACCGTCGCGGCGTCGCGCTTGACCTTCTCGAACTCGCTCATCGACAGCTTCATGCGCTTGGCCAATTCTGAATTGGTCGGGCTGCGTCCGAGTTGCGCCTCGAGCTCGCGCGAGGCGAGATTGAGCTTGTGAGCGCGGCTGCGGACGAGGCGCGGCACCCAGTCCATCGATCGCAATTCGTCGAGGATGGCCCCGCGGATGCGCGGACTGCAATACGTCTCGAACTTGACGCCGCGGCCTTCGTCGAACGCCGTCAGCGCGTCCATCAGCCCGAAGATGCCGGCCGAAATCAGATCGTCGACGTCAACCTCTTCCGGCAGCTTGGTGTACACCCGCTCGGCCGTGTACTTCACAAGCGGCAGGTAGTACTCCAACAGTTGGTTGCGCGACTCTTCGTCGGCAGTTTTTCTGAACTGTTTCCACCAATGTTCGAGTTGCTCTGGAGACAACTTCTTCCGTGCTACTGGCGGCATGATAGGCTCCTTCCATCAATGCCCAGGCCATCCTTGGCCATGTGCCTGATGATATTAACAATGCGATAAGTGCTCATCAAGTTCCTTTGTGACATTATCTTAGGAAATTGGAAATTTTTTTTCGTTACGCGGATCATATTACCCATGTTCTACATGTTATGTATATTCTATACACTACCTATATTCTGTCAAGCCACTTTATGAAATATTCTTTCACTTCAGCCATCCGGCGACTCGTTTGAAGAATCCCTCGCGTCCGACATCGTCCAGGCGGCTGCTGCAGAGCATGCGGGCTATGTCAGCCAGGCAGCGGCTGGCGGGGCATTGTGGATACGCCAGCACGAGCGGCTGGCGCTGCCGCACAGCCAAGGACATTTTCGGATCGCTGATGACGTACCCGCCCTGGGCCACCTGCACGTCCAGGAACTGCTTAGCGACGTTGGCGATTCGCGAACAGGTCGCGCGGCCTTCGGCGGCATTTCGGGCCTGGTTGGTCACCACGGTCATCGCACAGGACGCGTTGGCGCGGGTGAGGACTTTGATCAGCGCGTAGGCGTCGGTGACGGCTGTGGGCTCGGGCGTAGTGACGATGACGGCGGTGTCTGCCGCGGCGGCGAAACTCAGCACCTCCGGACCGATGCCGGCGCCACAGTCAATGACAACGACGTCGTTGTCGGCCTCGAGGGCCGAGAGTTCCTCCAGCAGCCTCGCGCGATCGAAGGCACTCAGGTCGGCCAGGCGCGGCAGGCCGCTGGCGCCGGGGACGAACTGCAGGCCGCAGGGCAGGTTCATGACGATGTCGCTGACATGGCCGGCGCCCTCGATGACGCGCGACAGGTCCGATGCGGCATCGACGTCAAGCATGATGTCGAGGTTCGCCAACGCCAGATCGGCGTCGACCAGCGCGACGCGGTGCCCGGCAGCCGAGATCAGAATCGCCAGGTTCGCGGCGACGCAGCTCTTGCCCACGCCGCCCTTGCCGCTGGCGACGGCGATGGTGTGCGTGCGGCGCTGCTGCATCAGCGAGCGCAGGCGCTGGGCTTGATCGACGTGCTCGCTCATGAGACCACCTCGCCCAGGATCATCTGCGCCAGGCGGTCGGCCTTGGCTGGGGCGATGTCGTCGGGCACTTCCTGGCCGAACGTCGTGTAACTCAGCGGGGCCTTGCTGGCCTCGATCATGTTCAGCACCAGGCCGTACGTGACGGCCTCGTCGAGCTTGGTCAGCGTGAGGCGGTTGGCGCCGATGCCGGCGAACTTCTCCACCGCCCGCCGCGTGGCTGCCTGGTTGCCCGTGGCCGATGCCACCAGGTGAACCTCGTCAGCCTCGGCGGCGTCCAGAAAGCTGCGCAGCTGGCCCAGGCGGAGCTGGTCGCCGGGGCTGCGCCCGGTGGTATCTATAAGGATGACGTCGGCGGCCGTGGCGGCCTTGATCGTTCGGCGCATCTCGGTCGGGCTCAGCACCGCCTGGATAGGCACCTCGATGATGTCGGCGTAGGTCTTGAGTTGGTCGACCGCCGCGATGCGGTAAGTGTCGATGGTGATCAGCGAGACGCTCTTGTGCTGGGCGATTTTGAAGTTGGCGGCGAGCTTGGCGATGGTGGTGGTCTTGCCCACGCCGGTGGGCCCGACGAAGGCGATGACTCTGGGGCCGGCGGCACTCTCGGCCAGCGGAGCAGTACGGATGCGCGCGGCGATGCGCTTCCGCAGTTCCGTGCGGACGGCGGATTCATCCTGCATCTGCTGCCCGGTCAGGTCGCGGGCGGTCTGGTCGATGAGTTCGGCCGCCAGCGCCGCCTCGACATCCTGCGCCAGCAGGTGGTCGTGCAGCTTCTGCAGCACCATCGGTCTCTGGACCGCCGCCGACGCAGGCCGGCGGGCCAACTGCTCGACGAGGATCTTGATCTCGGCGATCTGCCCATCGAGCCGCCCGGCCGGGGCGGGCGCATCGCTGGCATAGACGCCGGTCAGGGGCGGCAGGAGGCCGCTGTGCGGGGCGGCGGTGATCTCCCACGCCCGCCGCGAGCCAATGCCCATCCACCCGCCGATGCGGCAGCGGCGCGTGCGCAGGATCACCGCGTCGCGTCCCAGGTCGCCCTTGACCGCCGCCAGAGCCTCGGCCATCGTCGCTGCTTTATAGTTCTTCGCGTTCATAATGATCTTCCGTGATCGTCACCGGCTGCACCTGCACGCCGGAGACTTCGTCGTATCCCAGAACCACCGCCGCCGGAACCGCCGTCGCCACCGCGCCGGCCAGGGCCCTGCGCAGCATGGGCCGGCAGAGCACCACCGGACGATGGCCCCCCACTCGTAGCCGGCTTGCTCCGGCCGAAACCGCCTGGGCGAGCGTCTCGGCCAAAGCTGGCGAGAGCACCCCGCCGCCGAGTCCGAGCTCCCGGGCTGCGGACTGTTCGGTCTTCTCGTCCAGGCACAGGCACCACAGGGCCCCGTCGGCGGCGCAGTACTGTTGCGACAGCGCCGGGCCGAGCTGGCGGCGGATGTAATCGCACGCTTCTTCGATCGGCTCCTCGACCGGTCGCTCGGCCAGTGCTTCGAGGATCGTCTCCAGGTCGCGCACCGATACGCCCTGGCCCAGCAGATGCTGCAGGACCTTGTGGATGCGGGCCAGCGGCAGCTTGGCCAGCGTCTCTTTGACCAGCGCCTCCGCCCGGCCGCGGAGTGCCTCGACCGTGGCGGCCACCTGCTGGCGCGTCAGAAGCGAGGCGGCGTGGATGCGGATCATCTGCCCCAGGTGCGTCATGAGAACGTCGGCCGGCTCGATGACCGTGTAGTTGAGCGACTCGGCCGTAGCGACCTGGTCGGCAGCGATCCACACCGCCGCCGTTCCGAATGCCGGCTCGATGGTCTGTCGCCCCAGAAGTTGACCGGTGGTCGCCCCTGCCGCGACGGCCAGAAGTTGCCCCGGGTACAGCATGCCGCCGCCGACGCGAGCGCCGCGAATCTTGACGACGTACTCGTGCGCCCGCAGACGCATATCGTCGCGAATGCGGATCGAGGGAACGATCAGACCCAGTTCCAGCGCCACGTCGCGCCGCAGGCCGGCCAGGCGGTCCAGCAGGTCGCCGTCGCGTGTCTTGTCGGCCAGCGACAGCAGCGCGAAACCCAGGTCCAGTTCCATCGCCTCGACAGCCAGCAGGCCTTTGAGTTCTTTGTCGTCGGCCGCGGGCTTAGAGACGGTCGAGATGCTCGACGCGTTTGCCGCGGGCAACACGCGCCGCCGTGACAACAGCAGCGCCAGTCCCGCGCATCCGGCCCCCATCAACAGCAGCGGCACCTTGGGCAGGCGCGTCAGCATGAGAGCGGCCAAGAACCCCGCCGTCACGGCCAGTGCGATCGGGCGTGCGATCAACTGGCCGATCACCTGCTCGGCAAAGTTGGTGCGGTCCATGCTGCGCGAAACGATTAGCGCCGCGGCCACGCTGACCAGCAGCGCCGAAATCTGGGCTACCAGCCCGTCGCCGATGGTCAGCCGCGTGAACAGGTCGAGCGTCTGCTCCCACCCCCAGGAGTACTGGACCATGCCCACGTACAGCCCGCCGCCGATGTTGACCAGCACGATGACCACAGCCGCCACCGCGTCGCCGCGGACGAACTTGGACGCGCCGTCCATCGCGCCGTAGAAATCGGCCTCGCGGGCGATCTTGCGGCGGCGCTGGTGGGCCTGCGACTCATCAATGGTCCCGGCGTTGACGTCGGCGTCGATGCCCATCTGCTTTCCGGGCATTGCGTCGAGCACGAACCGCGCGGCCACCTCGCTGATACGGGCGGCGCCTTTGGTGATCACCACGAACTGCACCACCGCGATGATCGCGAAGAGGATCACGCCCACGGCCAGGCTGCCGCTGGTGACGAACTGGCTGAACGACCAGACCACGTGCCCGGCCGCCAGGCGCGCCGTCTCGACATCGGCCCCGCCTGCCCCAGCCGTCAGGATCAGCCGCGTCGTGGCGATGTTGAGCACCAGCCGCAGCAGCGTCGCTCCCAGCAGCACCGAGGGGAACACGCTGAACTCCAGCGGGCTGTGCACGGCGATGGCCGTCATCAAAATGATCGCCGAGAGGGCGATGTTGGCCGAGAGCAGCACGTCCATCAGCAGCGGCGGCAGCGGCACCAGCAGCACCAGCACCAGCAGGGCAGCCCCGCCGGGCAACAGCAGCCCGCGGTATCGCGCCAGCACCCGCGCGGCGCCGTTCATGGTGTCGTTCAGGTCAGCCATCGCTGCCCTCCGTCGGCTTGCGCAGCGATGCCCGCCCGCGCCGTTTGCTCATTTCCCGCCGCCGAGCCAGGCGGATCTGCGGGTCGCCTTCCATCTTTCGCATGTCGTCGAGGTACTCGCGCCGCGTCATCTTCAGGTCCTGGCGGAACTGCCATCGCTGGTAGAACAGGTCCACCACCGCCAGCGCCAGCAGCGCCGCCGACGCCCGGATTGCCACCTTCAGCACCGCCCCGCCGCCCCAGGCCGCTATCTCCTCGCTGCCCCCCGACGTCGGCAAGGCCGTCATGATCCCCAGCGGCGACAGCGCCGCCCATGCAATCGCCCCTGCGGCTGTCACTTTCGCCAGGCCCAACCCCACGCGCACCCACACGCGGCGGCCGAAGAGCCCTTTCAATCCTTTCATCAAGCCCACGCGCGACAGGTCGAACTTGACCGGCTCGCCTGTCATCAGCGGGCCGACCTGTCCCAGCCCAGCGCCGATCGCCAGCAGCGCCGCGGCCAGGCACAGCGCCCCGCCCAGCCACAGCACGCTGCCCAGGCCGGCGATCTCAAACGCCCCCGTCGCGCTGGGGGCGCTCTTGCCCGCGGCGTCCAGACTCGCTGAGAACATTTCCCTCATCGCGTTCGTGAGCGACCCGGCCAACGCCATCAACAGCATCAAGCTGCCAAAGACGACGATCGCGCCGGAGAAGTCCGCGCTGCGCGCAACCTCTCCGCGCCGCCTGGCCTCCTGCAACCGCAGGGGCGTCGGCATCTCGGTCCGGGATGTAGCGTCTTCACTCATTCAAACAACTCACCACAGAGGCACAGAGGGCGCAGAGGTAAGAAACAAAACAAGAACCGGGTGGCATGGCGACATGCGTTGCTGTTCCTTGCGGGTCACCATGCCACCCGTCGCTCGCATCCATCCTGTTGTTGCTTTTTCATTCACTCGTTCTTCTCTGTGCCTCTGTGGTCAGTCTTTCTTCACCCGCCGGCGGCGAGCTGCGCGGCCTTGGCGCCGAGCATATCGGCGCCGCGTTCGATCATCGGCAGCATCAGCGCCAGGCCGCCGGCCAGGGCGATCAGGCCCACCAGCGCCTGGGCCGGCAGGCCGACGGTCAGGATGTTCAGTTGGGGCATCGTGCGTCCGACCACCGCCAGCACCACGCCGATCACCAGCAGCGTCACCACCACCGGGGCGGCGATCTTGATGGCCATCACGAACGAGGCCGCCAGCACCGACATGGCGATGTTCAGCATGCCCTGCCCGCTACCGATGGCGCCCGGCGCAACGGCAGTGAACGTGCCCATCAGCCCGCTCAGCAGACCGCGGTGCCCGCCGACAGCCAGGAACACCACGATGCCCAGCAGGTACATCAGCCGCGTCAGCGGATCGTCGCCGCCTTCGCCGTCGGCGGCGTCTGCGTAATACACCTGCCCCAGCGTCAGGCCCATCTGCTGACCGATCAGGGCAGCCGCCACTTCGATACCTGACAGCAGTGCCCGCGCGGCCAGGCCGATCACCGACCCGATCAGCGCCTCGACGGCCAGCGCGACCAGCCCCGCACCCGTCGAGACGGGCATGGCCAGCGGCGTGGCGATCTGCGCAGCTGCACCCAGCGCCAAGGCCACGCACAGCAGATATCGCAGGCGGGCGGGCAGCACCGAGCTGCTGAAGACCGGCGCGATAACGAACAGCCCGCCGATGCGGGCCATCAGCAGCGCCAGAGTCCAGCCCCAGGTTGTGTACTGCGACAAATCCATCATCCTGTCCCGAACATCGCTCGCGCGAACTCCACCAGCCGCGTCAGCATCCAGTGCCCCGCCAGCGAGGCCGTCACCGCCACGGCGATCAGCTTGGGCACGAAGGTCAACGCCTGGTCCTGGATCTGCGTGGCCGCCTGCAGCAGGCTGACGATCAGTGCGATCACCAGCGCCGCCACGAGCATCGGCGCGCCAACGACCAGCGTCACCTTCAGGGCCTCGCGGGCCAGATCCATTGCGTGTGCGGCGTCCATCGTTATCCTTGTGCGAAACTTTGCATCAGCGTGCCGACGACCAGGTGCCACCCGTCAGCCAGCACGAACAGCAGCAGTTTGAACGGAATCGAGACCATCACCGGCGGCATCATCAGCATGCCCATCGACGTCAACACCGACGCCACCAGCAGGTCCACCACCAGGAACGGCAGGTACACGCGGAAGCCGATCCAGAAGGCGGTCTTGAGCTCGCTGACGACGAACGCCGCGATCACGGCCGGCGTGGGCACATCCTTCCACGTCAGCTTGCCCGCGCGCGAGGCCTCGCTCTGCTTGGCGTCCAGGAACAGCACCACGTCGTTCTGGCTGTTGGAGGCCTCGATCTGGCGGATCATGAACGTCCGCACCGGCGCGGCGCCGGCGGCCAGCGCCGCCTCGCCCTGCGCACGGCCGGCGAGATACGGCTCGATTCCGTCGCGATACACCGCCGAATAGACCGGCGACATCACGACCACCGTCATCAGCAGCGCCAAGCCGAAGAGCACCTGGTTGGGCGGCAACTGATTGGTCGCCATCGCCTGGCGCAGCAGCCCCAGCACGACGACGATCCGCGTGAAGCACGTCATCAAAATCGCCACCGCCGGCGCGACGGAAAGCACCGTCACCAGGGCGACCCACTTGAGGGCGTTGCCCGCATCCTGCGGACTCGACAGGCTCGGCAGCGATATCCCAGTCGCCGCAGCGGCGGCGGGCGCTGTCGCCGCTTGCGGCGCGGCAGGCGCCGACTGCGGCGCGAACACCGCAGCCGCCAGCACCACCGCAGCAAGGATGTTTTTCTTTGAACTCATTTCGGTTCGATAGACTCTTTCGCGGGCGTCTGCGCCGCCGGCGTGCCCAGCAGCGCCGCCACTTCATCCGCGTCCGTCACTTCCGACAGCGTCGTCATCTGCTCGGGGCCCACGCCCACCAGCACCAGGCGGCGGCCCATGCGGACCAGGATCACCTGGTGCCGGTACGTCACGCTGCGGCGGGCGACGATCTCGATGGCTGCGCCGCCCCGCACGCCGACTCGCTGGCCGCCCATGCGCTTCATCGCCGAGCGGACAAGCAGGATCAGGGCGATTACCACCGCCAGAGCCCCCGCCGTGCGCAGCAGGTCCCACTCGGCGCCTGGGGCAGTCCCCTTGCCGATGGGCCGCTCCTCGACCGACTGCAGCGGCCGCGTGGAGACGTCCGTCGTTGCCGGGGCGCTCTGGGCCATGATGGTTGTGGCTGTCAGAAGAATCGCCGCTGCGACGATCATGGCGACCCGCTTGAAACAAAAACGCGTGTCGCCATGCCACCCGACTGGGAGTTCAGGGACACGCACAACGGAGTTGTGCGTGGCACCCGTCGCGCATGTCGCGGACGTCACGCCCGCGTCTTGGTGTTTCCCTGCACGTGTCATGTCGTTCTCGCGCCGTCTATCCGCACGCCCAGGCGGTCCTGCACGCTCACCAGCGTGCCCACTGCCGTCGCTGCGCCGTCGCGGCTTATTTCGACCGCCCCGGCCGCAGGCGTATCGAGCGTGACGATCGAGCCGGGCGCCAACTCCCGCAGCGCCGCCGCGTTCAGCCACGCCCTGCCCAGGTCGATGCGTACGGCAGTCTGTGTTTCCTGTTGCGTCGTCATTGCACGCCCTCGCCTGCGGATCGCGCGGCGTACGCTTCGTCGGCAGCCGCGGCGGCCAACGCCGTCTCACGCAGGCACTGCTGCCGGCGGCGGCGGTCGGCCAGCGCCCGGGCCACCCGCACCAGCAGCACCGCGTCGAGCAGGGCCTTGCGGCTGCGCACGAGCGATTGCTCGCCGTCGCGGGCCTGCTGCTTCAGACCGCCCATCGCGGCCCGAATGCCATCCACGCTCACGCGGTATCCGGCCGGAACGCCCTGGCCGGCTGGCGAGAGCAAACTGCGCCGTGCCGCCGCGTCGTGCTCATCGAGCGAGCCGTCCAGCGCCGCCAGCCGACTCCGCAGGGCTGTCAGGTCCTGGTACGTGCGCGCCAGGACCGCTGCAGCCTGGTCTTGCTGCCGGCGGCGAAACCGCACCAGCATGTCAGCGCATTGCGTGCGTCGGTCGGTCATGGAGGTACGTTCCTGTTTCTTGCGGTTCGTCGGCGACCGCAAGCTTTTGCAGTGACGCGATGGTCTGGTCGAAGTCGCACGGCTCGGCCACGTCCTGCGTCAAGAAGGCGTCGATGGCGTCGCGGGCGGCGATGGCTTCGTCATATTGCGGATTGGCCCCGGCCTGATAGACGCCCAGGTTGAGCAACTCTTCGACCTCGCGATAGAGCCCGACCAGTCGCCGCACGCGAGCGGCCGCCGCCTGATGTTCCGGCGCGGCGACCTCGTCCATCACGCGCGATACGCTGGTGACAATGTCGATGGCCGGCCAGTGCCCGCGGTTGGCCAGCGTGCGCGTCAGGTGGATGTGCCCGTCGGCCACCGCCCGCACGGCGTCGGCCAGCGGGTCGCCCGCGTCGCCTTCCTCGGCCAGCACCGTGTAGAAACCGGTGATCGATCCCGCCGCCGTGCGGCCGCAGCGCTCCATCAACTGCGGCAGCAGGTTGAAGACGCTAGGTGTGTACCCTCGCACGGTCGCCGGCTCGCCCGCGGCCAGGCCGATCTGGCGCTGGGCCGACGCCAGGCGCGTCAGCGAGTCCATCACCAGCAGCACGTTGGCGCCGCGGTCGCGGAAGTATTCAGCCACAGCCGTAGCGACCGCGCCGGCCTGCACGCGCAGCAGCGGCGGCTCGTCGCTCGTCGAGGCTATCACGACGCAGTGCTTGAGGGCGTCACTGCCAAGTTCCTTGTCGACGAAGTCGCGTACCTCGCGGCCGCGCTCGCCGATCAGCGCCACCACCGTCACGTCGGCGATGGCGCGGCGGGCGATCATGCCCAGCAGCACGCTCTTGCCCACGCCGCTGCCGGAGACAATGCCCATGCGCTGCCCCTGGCCGACGGTGAGCATCGCGTCGATGGCCCGCACGCCGGAGGGCAGCGGCGTGTCGATGCGCCGCCGCGACAGCGGGGCGATGGGCTGCGGCCACAGGCTCTGCGGCATCGGCGCGGCCGGCGCCGGCAGGCCGTCGATGCAGCGCCCCAGGCCGTCGAGCACGCGCCCCAGCAGTCCTTCGCACACTCCGACGGTCTGCTCGGCGAAGGTGCAGTGCACCAGGTCGCCGCGGCGGATGCCCGTCATGGCCCCGGCCGGCATCACCAGCGTGCTGCGCCCGTCGAAGCCGATCACGCGGGCGTCCAGCCCGCCGCCGGCGCACGCCAGGCGGCAGCCCGCCCCCAGCGGCACGGCGAAGTCGGCCACGCTGACCGTCAACCCGCGCACCGCCTCCACGCGGCCGGTGATGTCCACCGGCTCGATGCGGTCCAGCGCCTCGGATTGTCGCTCAAATATCTGCATGCACGCTCGTATCCGCGGCCGGGATGTACCGGCCGGTCGTATTTTGCTGTGGCTCGCTGGGCCGACCGAGCAGCGCCTGGGCGACCCGCCGCAGTTGCGTTTCGATGGTCGCGTCGACCGCCCCGCAGCGCGTCAGCACTCGCGCGCCGCCGGCGGCAATGCTGCTGTCGGCCTCGAACCGCACGCGGCCGGCGCGGGCGAGCTGCCGCCAGAGGCGCTGGCCTTCCTGCTCCAGCGCCGGAAGCTGCCCAGGATTGACGCACACGATGATCTCGTCGGCGTCGCTGGCCAGCTCCATCGCCCGGCGCAGGTTCACCAGCGCCGCGCGAGTGTCCACGGCCGCCACTTCGCCCACGATCCGCCGCGCCAGCTCGATGCCGAATCGCAGCAACTGCTCCTGGCGGTCCTGCTGGACCTGCCCGGCGGCCGCGGCCAGTTCGTCCTCGATCTTGCCTGGCGCCTGCGCCAGGGCGGACATTCGCAACTGGCTCTTCTGGGCCGCCTGCCGCAGGCCGTGAGCGTAGCCTTCGGTCTGGCCGCGCTGGAATCCTTGCTCGTAGGCGCTGCGGTTGTAGTTGGTCTGGGCCGACTCGAGCTGCGCCTGTGCGGCGGCGACGATCTGCTGAGCCTGCAAGCGGGCCTGGTCGAGAATTTCTTTGCCCGCGGCCTCGAAGTCCGGCAGGGCCAACTCGGGCGCGCCGGCGTCGCCGCACGCGGCGGCTTGGATGATCCAGGCTGTCTTGGAGGCGTTCATGTGGCGGCGGCCTCCCGTGCTTCGTCGAGCGTGCTGCCGCAGCGGCGAACCATGCGGGCGACGTGGTCCTGGGCGGCTTCCACTTCGCTCAGCCGCACCGGCGGCAGCGTGTCCATCTGGCGGCGCAGGTCTCGCGTCGCGCGGCCGCCGATGCAGTGGAAGATTTTCGTGCGGATGGCCTGGCCCGCTGTGCGCATCGCCACGGCCAGCACCTGCGGATCGAGTGCGGCCAGTGCGGCGCGGAGTTCGTCGTCGTCGACAAGTTCGAGGTCTTCGAACCCCAGCATGTCGCGGCGGATGTTGCGGGCCAGTTGCGGCTGACTCGAGGCCACCAGGTCCATCACGGTCCCGCCGGCGGCACCGCCGGCGTGCGTGAGGATGTCGCGAATGACGGCCTCGCCCTGGCCCTGCGGAGTGTGGAGGGCGTTGAGGCGGTCGATGAGCGTATCCAGCACGTCCTGCACCGTTCGCTCGTCGACCGTTAGCGGGTGCGCCAGGTGCATCACCACCTGCCGAGCGATCGGGGCATCGAGCGCGGCCAGCATCGCCGCCGACCGCCGCGGGTTCATCCGCGAAAGCACGATGGCGATCGTCTGCGTCTGCTCGGCCGCCAGCACCCACAGCAAATCGTCGTCGGCCAGGAGCTCCAGCCGGCGAATCTTGCTCTCCTCGGCCGTAATCTCGCACGGCGGCTGCGCCACCTGCTCGGCCGCGGTGCGAGCCCTGGCACGACGGCGGCGACGCACGGCCGCGATGATGCAGAAGACCCCCGCCGCAACCAGCACACCCGAGCCGGCGACAGCCCAGCCGCTACGGCCCTGCTGCGGCGGGCCCACAAATGCTGCCGCGAGGGCTTTGCCCGATAGCGCGTCGGTGTAGCAGTCGACGCTGACGGCCTTGGCGTCGGCCCCGATGATTCGCGCCGCGGCGGCGGCGATCCGTGCCGACTCATCGCGCGTGACTTGCTGAATGTCGAGATTACGGCTGGCGGCGATGGCCTCGAAATAGCTCCGCGGCGCCAGCAGTGACGCGGCGGTGCAAGACTCGCCCTGCACCGCTGCGGTGACAGTCAGGCCCGGCACGTACGTCAGGGCCCCGGCGATGCGCTGCTGCCAGTAGTCGGCCACGCGGGCGCGGTTGGCCAGCCGGTCTTCCTGCGCCAGCGTCTCGTCGCCTGGCCGGTAGCTGCGCCCGCGCTGGTCGATCACGCACACGGCAGTGCGCTCCAGTCCGGCGTTGCTGCCGGCCAGCAGGTCGGCGATGGCGTTGACGAGTTGGGCGCTCATGCGCGCCTGGGCCCGCATGCGGAGGTTGACCGCAGCGGTGGCCGCGACTGCGGGCTGGCCGATCTTGCCGGCGCGGCCGCCCTCGAAGATGACCTCGGCGTACTCGACGTCGGGGAACTGGCCGATCAGGCGCGAGAGCCGCTCGGCCTTGGCGGCCGCGGCGCGCTGTGAACGCTGCGATTCCGACAGCCAGATGTCTTCCTGAGACGAAGCCGCCTGCGCCGCGAGATCCTGCGGCGTCAGTGAGGCGTCGGTGAGGATCTTACGCGCCGCCGGCAGCGCGTCGGGCTGCACGAGCAATCGCCCGCCGACGATCTGGCACTCGATGCCCCCGCCGGAGAGCATGGCGGCGGCGTTCTTGACGTGCTCGGCCGGCAGAGGCTGGTTAAAGACGGCCTTGCGCTGCGGGGCAGCGTCGCTGGCCATCAGCCAGATGCCCCCCGCCACCGCCAGCACGGCCAGCGCAGCAAGGGCCGCCTGCCAGATGCGGCCGGTGACCGTCGCCTGGGCCTTGAGCCTCAGCCAAAGTTTGTACAGCACCTTCACCACGCGGTCCTCCGTGACCGCAAGTTGAGTGGCACGGCAAGAACGCGTGCCACCCGCTCGATCATCCATGACAGAGCACTACGTCGCCGGCGCGCCCGAAAGCCGCAGGCGAATCTGCCCGAGCTTCATGCCCGAGGCCTTCAACTCTTCAATCGAATCCAATCGCTCGAACGCCGACTCGTCATAGAGCCGGTGCCCGCCGCGGGTCCAGCCGCATTCCTGCAGCAGCCCCATGGC
>JAJFVE010000170.1 GCA_021371965.1 Planctomycetaceae bacterium | reverse complement strand
ACCGGCGTGAGCCAGGTCGGTCCCTATCTGCTGTGGGCGTGGGAATATTGCGTGGACTCTTCTTCAGTACGAGAGGACCTAGAAGGACTAACCTCTGGTGTACCAGTTGTCCCGTTAGGGGCACCGCTGGGTAGCTACGTTAGGAATGGATAACCGCTGAAGGCATCTAAGCGGGAAGCTGACCACAAGAATAGTATTCCAGTCTCCCTTCGGGGAGAGAGAGCCCCCATCCAGACCAGGTGGTTGATAGGCCGGAAGTGTAAGGGTAGTAATACCTTGAGCTGACCGGTACTAACGGGCGATTGCTTGATCACATTTGCCATCGGTCCACACAGACCTTTGGCTCGAGAGCTCGCTAGGACAGCGAGATTTTCGGAACCTTGCAGGCTCTATTACCCTATTACCTCCGTCCGGACAGGCCTAACCGTCTGTCCGGGCTTTGGCGGTGTATATTCGCTGCGGGCCACACCTGTTCCCATCCCGAACACAGAAGTTAAGCCGTAGCGGCCGATGGTACTGCTCACGCGGGAGAGTAGGTGAATGCCGCCTTTTATGAAAAGCCTCCAGGTGAAAATCTGGAGGCTTTTCTCTTGCGCTCATCGCGGGCGACAGGGAGTTCTTAGCCGCTGAGGTCGCTGAAGAAGAGAAGGGGTAACGGAAAAATGGAATGATGGGAAGATGGTTCGCTTCGACATTCCATCATTCCTACATTCCCGGTCCATCATCTTCCTCTGCGTCCTCAGCGACCTCACCGGCTAATATCAAAACAACAAACGGCCTTGCGTGTTCAATGATTCGTCAAGCTGTCAGGAGAGCGCTCATGAAGAAACTTCTGCCAATTGCACTGGCCCTGTTCATGGTCTGCCCCGCCAACGCCGACAATACTGCCCCCGCCGAATCGCCCGCCCAGCGCGACGCACGCATGCAGTGGTGGCGCGACGCCAAGTTCGGGTTGTTCATCCACTGGGGGCTTTACTGCGTCCCGGCTGGAGACTGGAAGGGCCAGCCCGTCGGCGGCCTGGGCGAGTGGATCATGAACGGCGCCAAGATCCCCGCCGCCGAGTACGAGAAGCTCGCCGGGCAGTTCAACCCCGTCAAGTTCGACGCCGAGCAGTGGGTTCTGCTTGCCAAGGCCGCAGGGCAAAAATACATCGTCATCACGTCGAAGCATCACGATGGCTTCGCGATGTTCGACTCCAAGGCCAGCGCGTACAACATCGTCGCCGCCACGCCGTTCAAGCGCGACGTGCTGAAGGAACTCGCCGACGCCTGCCGCAAGCACGACATGAAGCTGGGCTTCTACTATTCGCAGGCCCAGGACTGGCACCACGGCGGCGGGGCGGGCAATCACTGGGACACGCAGCTCCCACGCGTCTCGATGGACAAGTACATCGCCGAAAAGGCCGCCCCACAGGTGCGCGAGCTGCTGACCAACTACGGCAAAGTCGCGATCTTCTGGTGGGACACCCCGGTGAACATGACCAGGGAGCGGGCGGCCGTTCTTTCGCCGCTGCTGAAACTCCAGCCGGGCATCATCTCCAACGACCGCCTCGGCGGCCACGCCGGCGGCGACTTCGGAACGCCCGAGCAGGTCATCCCCAAGGCCGGCACGCCCGGGCGCGACTGGGAAACCTGCATGACGATGAACAACACCTGGGGGTTCAAGACGCGCGACGACCACTGGAAGTCGACCCAGACGCTGGTGCGCATGCTGATCGATTCGGTCAGCAAGGGCGGCAACTTCCTGCTCAACGTCGGCCCCAGGTCCGACGGCACGATCCCGCCCGAGAGCGTGCAGCGCCTGCGCGAGATGGGGGCGTGGCTAAAGGTCAACGGCGAAGCCATCTACGGGACCAGGCCCAGCGCCTTGCCCGCCCCGCAGTGGGGCCGCTACACCGTCAAAGCCGACAAGCTTTACGCCATCGTCTTCGACTGGCCCACCGACGGCAAGCTGCCCCTGAAAGGCCCCATCGGCCAGATCAAGAAGGCCTACCTGCTCGCCCAGGGCGACAAGCGACTCGAGATTACGCAGGCCGGCGGCGGGAACTCGATCACATTGCCCAAAGAAACCCCCGACAAGATCGCCACGGTCGTAGTGATCGAGTTGGAGAGCGGGCATGCTCACCGCTTTCTTAACCCAGGCACAGGCGTGGCAAACCGCGTTGCCAGGCCCGCCCCAACGCTGACCCCTGTGCGCCCGCGAAAGCGGTGAACATTGACTCTTCCGGACCAGACTGCTATTCTAGCAGCCGAAAGCGAGGCTATTCATGCCGCCTAAAGAACTGTTCGACATCTCGGGGATCGATACCAGCAAGATCATCATCGACCGCGATGAGATCGCCAAGGTCAACCCGCACCGCTTCGAGTTCCGCCAGCTTGACGGCGTCTGCTACATGAACGAGGACCACACGCAGATCGTGGGCATCCGCCAGCCGACCGCCGACGAGTTCTGGGTTCGCGGGCATATTCCCGGCAGGCCGATCTTTCCCGGCGTGCTGATGATCGAGACGGCGGCCCAGCTTGTCAGCTACTGCATGGCCAGCGAGAAGAAGGAAGAAGGCTTCCTGGGCTTCGGCGGCGTGACGGATGTGAAATTCCGAGGTTCGGTAGCCCCCGGCGACCGGATCGTGGTGCTGGGGCTGATGATCGACAAACGCCCGCGCCGCTGCGTCGGCGCCACGCAGGGATACGTCGACGGCCGCATGGTCTTTGAAGCCACCATTACCGGAATGTGGTTCTGAGGATTGCGGATTTTCGATTTCGGATTGAACCACCGCGTCCCCATTTGTTAGCGGTCGAGTTTTTGTCAGGTCCAAGTCTTGGCGAAGGCTGATGCTCGACTGAGCTTTTCCTGATCTTAGAAACCGCGCGGGGCAAGCCCCGCCGATAACCCATGCGCGTGTTCGGTTGCATATTTCCGACGGTTGGGGCATACTTGTACGCGACATTCACGGCCAGGAAGTTCCCGCATGAAATACGTTTACGCCGCGCTGCTGGGGGTCGTTTGCTTTGTTGGCGGTCCGGTCCGGGCCGATGCTCCGGCCGGTCCGCCCGAGGCGTACATTCCGGCAGAGTGGCTCAAGGCCGGCATCGACTGGAAGCCCACCTGGGATGAGACCCTCAAGGCCAACACGCTCCAGAAATTCCAGGCCGACCTGACCAAGGACAACGCCCTGAAAGGCCTGGCCGACCGGATCGCCCCTTTGCACCGCGTCGAGATGATCAAGGCCGCCATGCTGCGCTGGCCCGACCGCGCCAATCGCATCGCCGGCTACGCCGAGATCGCCCGCACGTTTCAACAGGCCGGCAGCAACTATTGGCGAAGTTACTGGGGCTGGAAGATGGTCCAGGATTTTCCCGATGACGCCGCGGCCGTCACGCAGGGTTATCAACTCATGCTCGGCTGGAGCTTCGGGCAATACACGCACTGGGGCTGGTATGGCTATCTCGTTGCCCCCGAGTGCCGAGATTTTGAATTTGCCATCGGCGAGATCATCGCCCGCCACAAGGCCGGCAAGCTGGGCGAGGACTCTCCGGCCGTGGCGACGGCGTACAGCTACCTGGGCTGGGAGGCGTTCGACCTGTGGAACTACGGCGCGTACTACACGCTGCTGGGGCGGGCGGACAAGTCGCGCTCGATGATCGTCGACGAGAGCCAGATCAGCTACCTGGGGCTTTCGCAGGCCCCGGCCGCCGGCGGCGACGTCATGTTCGACCTCAACGACCGCGGGCAGAGCCAGCTCGATGAAGAGCTCCGCACGCGATGGGAAGCCGCCCAGCACAGCGAGATGTTCGGCTCCGACGCATCGTCGCTACGTCCCGACGAGGTGCAGGTGCTGCTGGACCTGGCGGCCGCCTCGGGGGCGCACGTGCGTCAGGGCGGCAATTACGTGCCGTTCTGGGTGGTGATCGACCAGCACCTGTTGGGCTTGGGCCACGCCCGCCTGGCGCCGCTGGCGGCGGCGCACGAGTTGGCGGCCCGCTCTCGCGCCGCGGCGGCGGGCGTCAGCGGCGACGTCAACGACCTGATCGCGGCCTTTCGCCGCTATCCTTTCGCACCGTCGCTGCACCGGCTGATGGTGGAGCTGGCCGAGAAAGACGTGCGAGCGGGCAACTGGGTGCGCGCGGTCGCGCTGGTGCGCGACGTGATCAAGCACTCCGCCGACGCGGCGCTGACGCGGCAGGCCCACGCCGTGCTGTGGTTGGCGCTGGCCCAGCAGAGCGGCAATCGCGGCGAGCTCGCCACGGCCATGAGCGGCCTGTCCGACGAGGCGACGGTGCCCTGGCGCGGGGCCGAGGAACCGGCGGCGAAGGTCAAGGCGGCCTTGCTCTCGCAGATGGACGTGCTGGAGACCCAGCGCGCGGTGCGCCTGGCGGGGCTGAAGGTGCGGCGCGTGCAGTTGCCGCCGGAGTGGCCCAGCCGCCAGTGGAACCTCGACGGACCCATCGCCGACCGTGGCAGCCATGCGCCCTGGCCGGTGTCGCAGGTGGAGGTGGCCGGCGAGAGCGTCTTGGTCAGCCATCCCGGGGCCATCGCGCGGTTCGACGCCAACTCGCCGCAGGCGGCCTGGACGCACATCCTGCCGCCCCAGCCGCTGATGACGCCCTGGTGGAACGAGGCGACCGCGCGATATATGGCCGCGACGATGTGGATGCAGCGGCTGATGGTTCGCCGCGCGGTGCGGACCTCGGCCGGCAAGGATCTTCAGCCCCGCGGGGCGCTGTACTACCTGATGACGCCGTCGATTCCGGCGTACATCCAGGCCGTCGACGCGGGCAAGGGCACGGAACTGTGGAGCACGCGCGGACGCGACACGTGGGAAGACCTCACGCCCATGAGCCGACCGACCCTCGCCGGCGGGCGGCTGTACGTGCTGGCCGGACCGGCGAAGATGGACACCCTCTTCGCCGTGCGCGAGAGCCCCAACACGCCCCTGCCGACGAGCCTGGTGTGCCTGGACGCCCAGGACGGCCGCGTACTCTGGCGACGCTCGACGGGGTGGATCGAGAACACGCACCTAGACCTGGCGCGCGGCTCGGCTGCGGTCCTCGTCCACCAGGGGCGGGTCTATTGCTGCAACAACATGGGAATCATGTCGTGCTTTGACGCCTACGACGGACTGACCGTCTGGGTGCGCCCGTACCCGCCGGCCGTCCAGCGACTGGGCGGGTACGAGTCGCTCAACCTCGTCCGCGAAGGCACCTGCCCGATCATCACCCCCATGCCCGCGGCGCTGGGCGCGGGAGACATGCTGCTGGCGGCGCCGCGCGACCACACGGGCGTGATCGCCTTCAACAGCCAGAACGGCAAGCTGCTCTGGCAGACGCCGCTGGCGCCGTCGGACCGCATCGTCGGCGTCAGTGGCAGCGTGGTCATCGGCATCAGCCAGTACTGGCTGACGGCGTTGGACATCACCGGCGGGCGGCAGCTCTACTGCCGCGAGTTTCCCGCCGGCACGGGCGGACAGGCCGCGCTGATCGGCGGCGACGTGGTGCTGGCCTCGGGCGGCAAGCTCTACCGCATCCAGGCATCCACCGGCAACACGCTGGAGGAGACCGACCTGCAGACCGCGGGCAATGAAGAGCCCGTCATCTGCCCCGACGGCACGATCGTGCTGGTGGCGGCCCCGCCGCTGCCGGCCGCCAAGGCGCCGCCGACGGCCGGACGGGAGATCAAGCTGCCGCTCAAGCAGGTCTGGTCGCTGGCGTGCGAGTCGCCGGCGGTGCTCTTTGGCGACACGATCGGCGCGGCCGACGACTCGTTCGGTTTCGTCAGCGGGCGGCGGATCGGGATGGTCCGCTCCAAGCCAGGTTGGGAACTGACCTGGGACAAGCTGCTGCCTCTGCCGCCGCAGGGCGCCGCCAAGGCGGGCGGGCGGCTGCTGACGTCGATGATGTGGACGCTCGACGCCCACGGCGGCGCAGACGGCAAGGCGCTGTGGTCGACGAAGCTGGGGCTGCTGCCCTTCGTCATCGGCGGCGACGACAAGACAGTCTACGCCGGCGGCCGCGGGTGGGGCGGCTACTTCGCTACGCTCGATGGCGCCACGGGCAAGGTGATCTGGTCGGGCAATCCCGGGTGGGACCCGCGGGTGGGCATCGATCAGTTCCAGCGGAGCCGCCTGCAGCGCGAGGGCGACGGTTCGGCCACCCTGCGGTGCATGGGCAACGTCTCTGACGCCGCCGGAAGCGGCGCCGGCGAGATCGTGCTCGATGCGGCCACCGGGCGGGCGAAGAGTCTGCGTCCGCTGCTGGTGCCGGGGACGGGCAGTTGGAGCCCGCCGAACTGGGACACCAGCGGCCTGGCGTACATCGTCTCGAAGTGGCCCAAGGGCAAGGTGGCCGCGTTTGGTCACGACGGCGCGACGGACGTTGCGGCCAAGTGGCAGCGAGAGTTGAATCTCGAAGACCATCGTTGGCACTACCGGCTTTTCGGCGCGCACTATCGCGACGGCAAGATCTACGTGCGCCTGGCCGGGCAGATGCTGGTCTGGGACCCGGCCACGGGCAAGGAGCTCGCGCTGGACATGACGCGAGGCGGCGGCGTGATCGAGCCGTTCATCTTCGCCTTCAAGCAGATCGGCAACCGCATCATCGTCGTCAACGGGTTCACGAACCAGCGCCCGGCCGCCCCGGGCAAGCACTCGCCCGAGGCCACCAAGCCCGATCAGTGGCGGATGTTCGTCGACATCTTCGACGCGACGACTGGCCAGCCGCAAGGCCGCCAGGAACTGCCCGGCGTGCTGTGCTGCATCTCGCTGATCGCCTACCAGGAGATCGCCGGCTACGACAGCCAGGTCCAGATCCTCGACGGCTCCATCGTCATCACCGACATCAACGGCATCCATGTCTTCGCCAGCGAGTAGTAGATTAGCCGCTGAGGCCGCAGAGGACGCTGAGGAAGATGGGGGAAAGAATCAAGAGGGGCCGCTGCCTGTTACACTGGACTCGGAGATTGGACGCCGTGTCGCGCAGGGCCGGAAGTCGTAGCGAAGCGGAGATTCCATGGGGGCCTGAAGAGCCACGATCCCCGAAAACGCCTTTTCAAGAAACCATGTGGCGGAAGTCGTGGTACTATATTTCAGTATGATTGTGCCATCTGACTCCGACTATCAGGAAACCAAGGCCATAAAGAAGAGGGGTAAGCCTCTTCCTTCTCCATTCCTTGAATTGGCGGCTTGGGTTACCTCGTACTATAACGTGCATGTACTGAACATTCGTTACGACAGGGACCTGCCCGAGGCCGCTGGACATTCCAGACTGTACGTGATACTTGAGTTTGAGAGGGATGTGAAGCTGTTTAGGGGCGACGACCATAACTTTTTCCAAGCGGAACAAGGGCGGGTTCTTCAACAATTTAAGCAGATAATAGGGGAACTGGGTGACCTTCGATTTCCCACAGAAAGACTCTTCGTCGTCTTCTCCGCATTTGAGCAGGTTGCAAGGATCGAAGCCAATCAACGTGTTACAGAGGGAGCACTTGAGCGACTAAGGTGCCGGTTGACCAACCCAGAACTGTGGAAGATATCGCGGCTTTTTGAGACTGCCACCTTCTTCTTTATGACGGAGATTCAGGCTAAGAGGGCTGACAAGAAAGGACTCAAGGAAGTCTATGCCAATGAATATGCGCGTCTTGTCGAGCCATACGATGAGTTCGGCTACTTAGCACACAACCCTATCCCCATTGCCTTCGACTCCAAAGAGAACTTTGACACCAACTACAACGGCAGTTGGTTCAACTACTACCGATAGTACCAAGCTGGCGTCGCAAAAAGAGGCTATTGCGGACGTTACCCAAGAAAGTGCAAAGGCAGTACAAGTCGTACCTCTTTTGGGACTGGCGGTTGCGGAGGAGGGTGCTTTGACTTCAAACTACGAACTCCGAACTATCGCTCCCATCAGACCTGCTGGCGCCCTTGGCCTTGGCTGAGTTCGACGGCCGTCCCTTTGCGGTAGAAGCGGTTTGAGAAGAACGACTCGGCGGCCATCAGGGCCAGCAGCAGCAGCAGGCCTGGGGCGGTCAGGTCGAGGTCGCGGGTGGCCTCGTCCTGCTGTTGGACGATCTGGTCGATCTTGCTGACGATGCCGGCGCGCCTGGGCGGCAGCAGCTTGAGCGCGTCGGCGGGGGGTTCGGCTTTGAGGTCGCTCTCGCCGCTGTCGGGGTTGACGCTGAATCCTCGCAGCTCCTGGCGGTCGTCCTGCGTGAACCGCACGACCCAGTTGCCCACGGCGTCGGCCGGCAGCGTCACCGACTGGGCGTTCAAGGCCGTCACCACGCCCTGGTACGCCTCGCTGCCCGGACGGCGCACGGCCACCAGCGCCCGGCGCATCGTCTGCGGAAAGGGGACGCTGACGGCGGCGCCCCACGTGTAGGCCGTGCGGTTTTCCAGCCCGCCCAGAAAGACCTGCACCGCGCGCTGGGCGAGGACGGGAAACTGCGGCAGCGGCGCGAGGTTCGAGAACGGCCGCGCCGGCGAGAAGTTCCACAGCAGGACCGTCCCGCGCCCCACCTGCCGCGTGACGATGGCCGGCGTCTTGTCGGCGTAGTGCACCACGTCGGTCGCGTCGCCGGACAGGGCCGTGATCGTGAATCGCCGGCGGCAGCGCACCTCCGTCAGCGGCGGGTTCTGCTCGCCGACGAACGGCGCCAGCAGCGCGTGCGGCGAGGGCTTCTCGACGTCCCAGCCCACCGCCGGCTCCAGCGTCTCCAGCGCCCCCAGCGACGCGGGCATGAGCTTCTGCGCCGCCGGCGTGTTGTACGAGGCCGCGCCCGTCATCGACCCGACGACGACCCACAGCCCGCCGCCGTCGCTGACGAAATCCTCCAGCAGCCGCCACTGCGACTCGCCCAGGCTCCCCACGTCCGACAGCAGCACGATGGCCGCGCTCTTGAGGTCGGCGGCGCTGAGGCGGTCGGCCGTCACCACGCGCGTGCTGACCCAGTCGCCGCCGGCGCCGCCGGAGGGCGCTGCCGCCCGCTGCACCAGGAAGGTCGTGTCGTTGGGCTGACCGATGGTGGCGGCCTCGCGCACCACCAGGCACGTCGCCGGCGGGCCCACCTGCAGCGTGAAATACTGCACGTTATCCCAGGCCAGCGGGTCGCTCTGCCGCACGGCCAGTCGCCCCTGCAGCAGTCCGGGGCGTTTGGCCTGCACAGTCAGCGGCGGGGCGTCGACGGCCACCACCTGTCCGGCCTTGAGCGACAACGAGCGGTGGTCGACGGGCTGGGCGTCGACGTCGAGGTTGAGGTCGTACTCGCCGGCCAGGCCGCTGCTGGCCAGCTCTGTCCGCAGGGCCACGTCGACGCCGACGGGCACTCGCGGCGATTCCATCCGCAGCGGCGCCAGCGAGACGTTGGCGCCCTGTCCTGCCGAGCAGTCCAGCACGATCACGCGCGGGGCGATGGGGGCTTTTTTGTCCTCGGCGGGCTTGGCCGCGGCCAGGTCCATCCCGCCGCCGTCGCGCCAGGCCTGGGCCGTCATGTCGGTGACGAGATATATCTCGCGGCGGGGCAGGTCGCTGGTGGCCAGCAACGCCGCTGCCCGCGCCATGCCCGCGGCCACCGAGGCGTCGGAGGGCGTTTCTTCGATCTCGAGAATCTGCTGGGCCGCGAGCTTCAGGTCGCCCAGGAAGACGGCGCGGGCGGCGGGCCTGGAGGTGCGGATGACCGCCACGCGGCTGAGCGGCGAGCGGCTGGCGATGCGGGCGATGACCTGCCCGGCCAGCGCGCGGCCGCCGGCCAGCAGGCTGCGATCCTGGTACTGGTAGCCCATCGAGGCGCTGTCGTCGACGACAAAGACGGCCGCCACGGGCAGGCTGGTGTCGGCAGCCGTCGTCCAGGCGGGGATCAGGCCCCGCGCCAGGAGCATGATGATCAATGCCAGTGCGGCCATGCGCATCAGCAGCAGGATGAGGTGCTTGAGTTTGAGCTTGCTCAGGGTGGCCTGCTGGGTCTTTCGGACGAATCGCAGGGCGGGAAAGTCCAGCTCGCGCGGCTTGGTGCGCATGATCAGGTGGATGACCACCGGCGCCGCGACGGCGGCGCCCGCCCACAGCAGCGAGCCGAACATGAATGTCAGCGACGCGAGCATCATCGCAGGTGATTATACCGGCTGTTCATTGCGGATTGGGGATTTCGGATTGCGGATTTGCGGATCGCCGCGATTGCGACGCTTGCAGCGCAGCGTCTATCAGCAGGGTGCTGCCGCGGTCCTTTTAGTCGCGAAGCGGGTTCAATACGTCGATATACTACGCAATCACGGCATTGCATGGGCGTTAAGCCTCCTGAAGGAGAACTGTCATGACAAGCCTGTTTCTAGTGGTGATGCTCAGCGCGGCTGCCCCGGCAGCCGAGAGCCAGCCCGCCGCCAAGCCGATCGAGGAAGTGCTGCCTAACGAGAAGGCCCCCAACGGCAAGAAGGTCATGGTCACCACGCGCATCCTGATTGAGAAGGTCGATGCCAAGAGCTTCAAGGTGACGTTCATCGACGCCAGCAAGAAGTTCAGCGTCAACATCAAGAAGTGGAAGCCCGGCCTGACCGACGTCAAGCCCGGCTGCATCGTCAACGTCACCGGCGAATTGCACTACGGCGCCTGCAAGGGCGGCACGCAGTCGATCCGGTACAAGGTCAAGGAAGTCAGCGGCCGCACGTACAACGACCACCGCCACTGGCGCACCGACCAGGCGATCTACATTATTAATCCCACGTACACCATCACCCCGCCCGAGGCGGCCAAAGAAGCGATGAAGAAGTAGGCGTTCTTCAACACGACGATCTTCAAGAATCGCGCGGGCCTGGTGCCGGCGCGATTTTTTATTAGCCGCTGAGGTCGCGAGGACGCTGAGGGAAGAAGAGAAGGATGGAAAGTTGGAAGAATAACTCTTCGCGCCAGGCCTGGCGGCACGCCGCCCCAGCACTGCCCCAACGTTCTATCATTCCACTCGTTGCGTCTTCCATTTTCCCATTCTTCTCTTCCCTCAGCGTCCTCAGCGACCTCAGCGGCTACTTGTCCCTATCGCCCTTTGCCGTTACCATGCCACCGCTCAGAAGGAGAATACGATGATCACTGGAAAACTCTGGGACCTGCACGACGAGGCCACGCTCTGGAAGTTCGACGCCGCGGCCGTGCGGCTGTTGACGCAAACCGGCATGCGGATTCACCATGAGGGGCTGCTGGATATTCTCGGCCGCGCCGGCTGCCGGATCGACAAGCCCGCCATGCGGTGCTACTTCACGGAAAAGCTCATCCGCGAGACGGTCGAGCACCTTCGCGGCGGCGGGGCGGGCGAGGTGAAGATGAACGCCTCGTGGAACCCGGCCACGCGCACCGGGCATGGCGGCACGTTCCCGCACCTGCTGGACTGGCCCAGCGGCCGGCGCAAACTCGCCGGCAAGCAGGACGTCATCGACATGGCCAAGATGGCCCAGACGCTCGATGAGTTCACCTCCGTGGGCAAGGTGCTCAACTGCTGCGAGGTCGACCAGCGCCTCGAGCCGCTCTGGTCGGCTATCACGCTGGCCGAGACCACCAGCAAGCCCGTCGGGGGCGGCGAGACGTTCTACGCCGGATATATCGAGCCGCTGGTGCGCATGGGCGAGGTCCTCAACGGCCGGCCGGGCGACACGAGCCTGGTCGCCCCGTTCGACTTCTTCATCGCCCCGCTGATCTTCGACCGCAAGCAGGCCGAGTGCTTCCTCGAGAAACGTCGTTTCGGCATCGCTCTGTACCCTGGCACGATGGCCATCTCCGGCATGAGCGCGCCGGTGACCATCGCCGGAACCGTGGCCGTCGCCACAGCCGAGCTGCTGGCCGGGTTCGTCATGGGCCACGTGGTGGACCCCGCTCTGCCGGTGGGCTTTGGCATCACGGCCACCGGCTCGCTGGACATGCGCACGACCAACGCGTGCTTCGGCAGCCCCGAGGCGTTGCTGCAGGACCTGGCCGTCTGCCAGGTGTTCCGCCGCCTGTACGGGATCTTCGTCGGCGGCGCGACGGGGTACGTCGACTGCAAGCGCCCGGGCATCGAGGCGACGTATCAGAAAATGTTCCCGATGACGGCCGGGGCGATGGGCCTGGGCTCCTACCCCAGCAGCGAGGGTCTACTCTCGGCCGGACAGGACTACAGCCCCGTGCAGCACATGCTGGACCTGGAGATCGCCAAGTCCGTCGAGCGGTTCTGGGGCCACTTTGAAGTGAACGACGAGACGCTGGCCGTCGAGCTGACCGAGCAGATCGCACGCGGCCAGGGCACGGGCTTTTTGCAGAGCGAGCACACGCTCAGGCATTTCCGCAGCGAGCAGTGGTACCCGCGCTGGTTCGACCGCAAGGCCTGGCAAGGCGACGCCGTCGAGGCCGTCGCCGAACGCGACATGCTCGAGCGCATCGACGCCTACTGCAAAGACGCCATCGCTCGCTACCAGCGCCCGGACATCGACGAAAATCGCATCGTCGAACTGCGAAAAATCTTCACCGCGGCCCAACCCAAGCTCTTGGCCATGCCGCTGTAGCCCCGATTTTCCCGGCGAAGACCACAATTTATCGTCGCGTGAAATAATTAAGCGGTGAGCGTCCCTCTGGCACGCGCGAGCCTCGTTTCAGGCTATGGGCTGCTGCGCCTCACCCCTCCGTCGGCGGGGGCGTTTCCTGGGCGGGTTCTTCTTCGCGGATCGGGACGACCCAGACGTGAATGGTGGCCGTCACGTCGTGGGGGAACTTGATCGAGACGTCGTACTTGTCGAGCTTGCGGATCGGCTCGGCCATGACGATGTTCTCGGCGTCGACGAAGGCCTTCTCGGCGGCCAGGGCCTCGGCGATCTGCGCAGGTCCGATGGACCCGTACAGGTGCCCTTCCTCGTTGGCGCGGGCGGAGATGGTGATCTCCTTGCCCTGGACGAGCCTCGCTTTGGCCTCGTAGGCGGCGCGCTCCTTGGCGAGCTCTTCGAGGTAGCGTTGCTTGTCGGCCTCGACGGCCTTGAGGTTGGCCTCGGTGGGCTCGACGGCCAGGCCGCGGGGCACGAGGAAGTTGCGGGCGTAGCCAACCTTGACGTTGACAACCTCGCCGATAATGCCCAGGTTCGATACGTTCTTTTTCAGCAGCAGTTTCATCTTAGAGTCCTCTGCACGACAGTCGAAGTTTCGTGTTTTCAAAACAACATTAACAACCGACGACGAGGACGAGGACGACGACGAGGACGAAACAACATCCTGCCAGGCACTCATCCGTTCATCCAACAGCATTCCATCGCCTCATGGCGACCCGCTGGAAACGCGTGTCGCCATGCCACCCTTTCGTTCGGCCGAAAAACATCCAAGGCGTCCCCAAGGGACGCACTCCATGAGCCGCTGGCCCTGGCTACGGGCTACCGGCTACCGGTCACTGTCTCTTACCCCGCATAGGGCAGCAGGCCCAGGAACCGTGCGCGCTTGATGGCGTGCTTGGTCGAGCGCTGGTGGTGGGCACAGTTGCCGCTGCGCTTGCGCGAGAAAATCTTGCCCTGCTGGGTCAGCATCTTGGCCAGGGCGCCGATGTCCTTGTAGTCCACCTGGGGGATCTTTTCCCGGCAGTACCGGCACTTGGCCTGCTCGCGAAAACGGGGCTTGCGCGGCCCGGTGGTCCGTCGGGGTCGTCGTGATTGCATTGCCATGTCAAGTCCTCAAAAAGCTCGATGTCCGAAGCTGAACGGTATAGGTCCTATAGGTCCCATAGGACCTATGTTTTCTCTTAAAACGGAATATCCTCTCCGCCACCGCCGCCGGGGGCGGGGGCTTCACTGTCGTAGTCGGGCATCGGCGGTTCGTCGCTGCCGCCGCCCGCGGCACCGGCTGACGCGGGAGCGCCTTCGCCGCGCTGCCCGCCGCCGAGGAACTGGAACCGCTCGATCACCACGCGGTGCTTGCTGCGCTTGGAACCGTCCTTGCCCTCCCAGGAGGAAAAGTGCAGCCGCCCCTCGACGAGGATCGGCTGGCCCTTGCGCATGTACTTATTGAGCGTCTCGGCGGAGCGGCCGAAACAACTGCAGTCGATGAAACAGACCTCTTCCTTCTGCTGCCCGTCGGGCGTGCGCCAGCGGCGGTTGACGGCCAGACCGATCTCGCAGACCGGGGTCTGGGCGGGCGTAAAACTCATCTGCGGGTCTCGCGTGAGGTTGCCAACCAGGATCACCTTGTTGTAGCTGGCCATGTCGGGTCTCCGATTTCTGATTGCGGATTATTGACCGCAATCCTGCTTTGTCAGCGGTCGAGCGTGCTCGACGGGTTTTCCCTGATCCTGACAACCCGCGGGGCAAGCCCCGCCGCCAACTTCGCTTAGTCCCGATCCCGATCGCGATAATCGCGGTCGCGGTCGAAATCCATGTCCTCGTCACGAGGGCCTTCGCCTTCGGCGCGCGGGGCGTCGGGCTTGTGGCCGCCGGTGGCGGGGGTTTCGGCGTTGATCTGCTCGGGGGTGAGGTCGTCGCCGGTCAGGATCAGCGCGCGGAGGATCTCTTCGCTGAGCTGGCAGTCGTGCTCGATCTCGGTCACCTTGAGCGGGTCTACCTTGAAGTATGTCAGGATATACAAGCCGCGCTTGCGCCCTTTGATCTCGAAGGCCAGGCGGCGGTCGTCCCATGGCTTCATCGAGAGCACTTCGGCCTCGCTGCGAGCCAGGATGGTGTTGATCGGGGCCGAGGCGGTCTGGAAATCCTTGCCGGAGTCGACCAGGAACATTGCTTCGTACGTTTTGGTCTTGCTCATTCTTCTGCTTTTCCGTTGTACTTGTCCATCACGAAGGCAATCCCGTTGAAGACCCAATCCTCAACGGCATCGGCAGCCGCCTTGACGGCGATCTCAATGATCTCCGCCTGGTCCTGCGGAACGGCTTGCAGGACGTAGTCGGCACTGTCCATATTCGCCGGCGACGGGCCGATCCCGATCCGCAGGCGAGGCAGGGCGTTGGTGCCCAGTTTCTGCATCACATCGGCCAGGCCGTTATGCCCGCCGGCCGACCCCTCCGCCCGTGCCCGAAGGCGCCCCGGCGGCAGGGCCATGTCGTCCATCACCACCAGCACGTGCTGCGGGGCGAGCTGAAAAAAACCCGCCGCCATCGCCACGGCCGTGCCCGAGCGGTTCATATACTCCTGCGGCTGCAGCAGCGTCACTCGTCGCAGGGCCTCGCCCCGCGTGGCCCGCACGTCCCAGGCCCGAGCGCCAAAGGCCTCGCGGCCGGAGCCCGCGTCGAGCCGCCGCACCAGCTCGTCGACAACCCGGAATCCCAGATTGTGCCGCGTCGCACGATATCGCGTGCCGGGGTTGCCCAGGCCTACGACTACGCGGCGATCGACAACATCATTTCCAATTTCCAATTTTCAATTTCCAATTTTCAATTGGAAAAACCGCTCAATCGCAACCTCCAATATTCCATCATTCCAACATTCCGCATTTACGCCGCTATGCGGCAATGGGCAATTGGAAATCGGAAATTGGAAATTGCCTTACTCTTTCTTCTTGCCCTCTTCCTCTTCGCCCTCTTCCTCTTCCTTCTTGGCGCCGATGACTTCCGGTTCGGCGGCTGCGCCTTCTTCACCGGCCGGGGCGGCCACTTCCTCGGCGATGATCACCACCGTGCAGACGATGGTAGCCGCGTCGCTCTTGAGGACGGAGCCTTCGGGCAGCTTGAGGTCGGCCATCGTGATCACGTCGTCGACCTTGAGGGCGTTGACCTGCACCGAGAGACTCTCGGGAATGGCCACGACGGGGCATTCGAGGTCGACCTCGGCGCTGACCTGCTGCAGCGAACCGCCTTCGATCAGCCCGACGGGCGTGCCCTTGAGGATAATCGGGACGGTCACCTCGACGCGCTCGTCGAGGTTCACGCGGGTCAGGTCGACGTGGATCACGTCCACGCCGTAGGTGTCCCACTGCACTTCCTTGATCAGGACGTTCTGGATCGCCCCAGAGACGTCCAGCTCGAGCAGACGCTCGCCGTGCTTGACGGCCAACTCGACCTCGTGCACCGGCAGGGCCACGTTTTCGTTGGCCAAGCCGTGGCCGTAGATCACGGCGGGAATGAGGCTTTGCTTGCGCAGGGACCTCGAACCGTGAGTTCCGGTCCGCGGGCGGGGGTTTGCTTTGAGTTTGGATGCCATGTTCGCTTCTCCTGGCCGGGCGTCGCCGGGCCCTAATCGCTAGTCGGAAGGCTCGTTGTGCGTCAGGAACAGACTGCTGACGGACTGATCATTGTGAATGCGGTAGATGGCCTCGCCCATGAGCTCGGCCACGCTCAGCACCGTCAGCTTGCCGATGGCGGCGCGCTTGTCGGGGCCGATGGGGATCGTGTCGGTGACGACGACCTCGTCGAAGGGAGCGTCTCGCAGGCGTTTGACGGCCGGGCCGCACAGGACGCCGTGCGTGGCGCCGACAAAGATCTTCTTGGCGCCGTTGTCGCGGCAGAGTTGGGCGGCGCTGCAGATCGTGCCGGCCGTGGAGATCATGTCGTCCATCATCAGGACGTTGCGGTCCTTGACGTCGCCGATGATGCGGCTGACGACGACCTCGCTGCCGCTGGTGCGGCGCTTGTCGATGATGGCCAAGTCGCCGCCGAGGCGGTTGGCGTACACGCGGGCCCGCTTGGCGTTGCCGGGGTCGGGACTGACCAGCACCAAGTCTTCAAACTTGTGCCCCGCCCAGTAACGGCTCAGCACCGGCTCGGCGGCCAGGTTGTCCACGGGGATGTCGAAGAAGCCCTGGATCTGACCGGCGTGCAGGTCCATCGTCAGCACGCGGTCGGCTCCGGCCGTGGCGATCAGGTTGGCCACCAGCTTGGCCGTGATCGGCGTGCGGCCTTCATCTTTGCGGTCCTGCCGGGCGTAACCGTAGTACGGCATGACGGCCGTAATCCGCTCAGCCGAGGCGCGGCGGGCGGAGTCGATGAAAATCAGCAACTCCATGACCGTCTCGTTGACCGGCCAGCACGTGGGCTGAATGATGAAAACGTCGCGACCTCGGACGTCCTCTTCAAGCTTGATCATGACTTCGCCATCGGGAAAGACGGACGAGTTGACCTTTCCCAACGGGATGTTGAGATAGTCGCTGATCGCGCGGGCGAGGTCAGGGTTGCCCCGGCCGCTGAAGATCATAAGATTAGCTGGTGCAGTCATTTATGTCTCTGGTTCAAACTACCCGGCCAGGACTCGAACCTGGAAAAACAGGACCAAAACCTGTTGTGTTGCCAATTACACCACCGGGTAAAAGGTTCCAGTCGCTCGTCCGGCCAAGGCGCTGCCTGGCAAAAACCCAATCGCGGCGGGGGGTCGTCCCGAGGCCTGCGCGGGCGGCCGCGAGGGGCCCGCACACTCTCCGCAAAACCTCCGCGGAGACGCCCGTGAGGACGATCTAATAAATCGCCTTGAATCAGGTCCAAAGATTCTACGTTTGAATCGGGTGCCTGTCAACGAACTTTGCGGCGAAAATGTGGCCTTGTAGATCAGGTGCCGTGGCGATCAGGGCAAAGCTCTCAGCTTTCAGCTATCAGCCGTCAGCCATCCGCTTACTGACAGCTGATAGCTCAGTCAACCGTAGGCACCGCGGCGACGACTTTGGCGATCAGGTCGTCGGTGTCGATGCCGTCGGCCTGGCCCTCAAAGGACAGGATGATCCGGTGGCGCAGGGCTGCGGCGGCGACGGCCTTGATGTCGTCGAGGGCGACGTTGGCCCGCCCGTCGCGCAGAGCCAGGACTTTCGAGGCCAGCACGATGCTCTGCGCCCCGCGCGGGCTGGCGCCATAGCGGATGTATTTCTTGGTGACGGGGGAGGCCGTCTCGCTGCGGGGGTCCGTCGCCAGCACCAGCCGCGCGACGTAATCGCTGACGTGCGTCGCCAGCGACACCTGTCGCACGAGCTGCTGCATCGCCGCGATGCGCTCGGCATCGGCGGCGCGCGGTGCAGGCGGCGCTTCGCCGGCCGTCGTGCGCGAGATGATGGCCGCGAGCTCTTTCGCACTGGGCGATTCGACGCGGATCTTGAGCATGAAGCGATCAAGCTGCGCCTCGGGCAGCGGGTACGTGCCTTCCATCTCGAGGGGGTTCTGCGTGGCCATCACCAGGAACGGCCGCGGCAGGGCGTGCGTTGTGCGCGAGATCGAGACGGTCTTTTCCTGCATCGCCTCGAGCACGGCAGACTGCGTCTTGGGCGTGGCGCGGTTGATCTCGTCGGCCAGCACCAGGTTGGCGAAGATCGGCCCGGGGTGGAACTGGAAGGCCTTGCCGCCGGGGGCCTCGACGACCACGTTAGTGCCGGTGATGTCGGCGGGCATCAGGTCGGGCGTGAACTGGATGCGGCTGAAGCTCATCTCCAGCGCCTGCCCCAGCGTGCGCACCAGCAGCGTCTT
>JAJFVE010000154.1 GCA_021371965.1 Planctomycetaceae bacterium | reverse complement strand
CTCCGGTCGCGACACGGTAGCCGGATGGCGTCCATGTAACCGCTTTTGGCCCGGCTGTTTTACCCGCTTCTTCCGCAGTCAAGTTTTCATATATCATTTGAGCACCGCCTTTACGATATCAAACATCATCGCTGCGCTATCCGACGACGAGTATGCGCAAAGTTCGACCGTTGCACCTCCGGCCGCGTTAAAAATCGCACTGTGCAACACCGGGGAGGACGTGCCGTCATTATTCTGCGCTGAGACCCATCGATCGGATCGGAAAGCGACGGATAAATCGCGCTTTCCAAAACAGTTAGCCCCAGAAAACACAAAATAGCCGGCTATCGCACCATTAACCTGTGCGCGCGCAATTTTTGCCGACGCGGCGGCGTCGCAAGACATGAACGCTTCAAACGTCAGAAGGGTCCCATCTGAAAACAACCTCTCTGGGACGACAAGAGACGCAACCGGCACATACATCGACTTTGCTGATCCCGTGATCGCAGTGCCTGCCGAAACAGATTGAGATTTTGGGTTTTCAAACGTGAATACGTCCGCGCTTACATACTTCCACCCGTCGTACCAGCCCTGAGGAATTGCGGCGCTTCCCGGCCAGAAAAAACGGAAACTCGACGACCTGTTCGGCGCACCGTGCCCTGTGCTCGAAACCGTGACAGTATTCCCTGACTGGGAATAGGTTGCTGCGGCTGTGAGCGTCAAAACAATCGACGGCTTAAAGCTCGGCGACAGAATCGTAGGCACCCCAAAGATTAGGTCGCCGGCCGAAAATTCAAGCCCCCCTGACGAGGAGGTTGTAACCTTCAGCACGTTCCCGCCGCCGCCGATGATCTCCGGCAGCATGGCCGACTGCAGGTAATCGCCGGTCTGGCCAATGTAATTGCCCTTGGCGTCCCGCTGAATGGTCATCTTGTACGAGCCCGCCGGGCCGGAGGCCGTCAGCGTAGTGACGTTGCCCGACGCATCGCGGGCGACAGCCATGTCGTAGCCGTTTTCGCGCCAGGTCAGCAGGTTGCCGGACGCATCGCGGCTAACCAGTTCGACGCCGATTTTGCGGCTTTCGTTGAAATTCGCTTTACTCACCGCGGTTCTCCTTGAGGTGCTGGTGTGGGTGTCCAGCACTCAGGATCGCGTCACGATTCAGCGTCCCAGCAGATCGAAGCGCCTCAAGACCACTTTGCGCGGGAGCGTGTCGCCCAGCTGGTGCCCACGGGCTACCGGGATGTCTTGATAGACGAAATATTCGACCGGGCGCCGGCCGGTGAAGGACACCGGCGTCTTTGCCGGCGGGGGCGTTGTCCAGGTCACGGCCCCATCGTCGCCCACGGTCGGCGGCGGCAGGTCATTGACGGCCGCACCAGCGACCCAGAAAGCCCGCTCGATCATGGTCGGCAAAAACTTGAGCTTCTGGCCAGGCTGCCAGACCATCGAAAACGGTTCATCCGAATCCATCTGCCGGATGCGGTCATAGGGGCCCACGGCGTAGAGCGCCGAGTCGGAGCCGACCGACACAACTACGTCGCCGGCTTCAAAGGTGCCGAAATCCTTCCACTGCCGTTGCACGGTCGCCCCGGAGACGCCGGCCACGCCCACGACGCCCGCGGCTTCGTACATCCAGCCCTTTCCGGTGCAGATCGGGCACGCGGGGTTCGCCTGGTTCGTTCCGGTCTGCACGCACGGGCAGCGGTAGGCCCGGCGCCAGGACCAATGCTGCCCGAGGCGGTTCAGCATCCCATTCAGATCATCAACAATCAGCATTCTTTGCCCTCTCGTGCGCCTCGCGATACGCACTCCCGAACGTATCCGCCGTCGATACCCCCGTCAGCCGGTAGATCCTCACGCGGAACAGGCCACGGAAGATCAGGAAGGAATCGCCGTCGTCACCGAAGTTGGTCTTGCGCCGGCGCGGGATGTAATCGACGATCACGATGGCGTCGCGCAGCTCGCGGACGTGGAAGAAGTGGGGGATCAGCCCGCGCAGGCCCGTGCTGCGACGCACGCCCAGCCCCGAGCGGAAGTCGTCGCGCCACCACAGCCACAGCGCCACCAGCACACAGTTAAGCCTCACGCCCGCCCTCGTGGGTCCAGAAGGCCCGGGGCTTGCCACCCAGGGCCCACACCGGCGCCGGCTTGATGGCCTTGTCGATCTGCCGCAGGGTGCGCCCCGTCTCGGCATTGACCACGTCCACCACCACGCCGGAGGCGACATAGTCGCGGTACTGCCGCACGTCGCCACGCACGACCATCATCAGCCCGTTGTCGGCACCGGACCCGCGCGCCAGCCGGCGCAACATCGCCAGCGCCTTGATCCTGGCCCGGCGGCCACCGGCAGCCATGACGGCCTCGGGATACTCGCTGATTGTGTGGGTGAGGCCGTTGGTCACGCTGACCACCGTCACCCAATCCGGTCGCATCTGCAACGTCTTGGCGTAGTCGGCCAATTTGGCTGCGCTGTAGATGTTTTCGCCCAGGCCTTCGCCCGGGGCAAATTCGTAAGTCTCGGTGTCGAAGTCGCGCTGGCGCAGCGTCACATGCCCGCGCCGGTCGATGGTGGCGTACTCGTGGGAATTGATCACCACATGCCCGGCAAAGCCCGGGATGCGATCGGCAATGGCTTTGGTCATCGCCACGTCTTCGTTCGACGGCGTGGCGGAGCCGTTGGGGTGATTGTGCACGAGCCAGTAGTGACTGGCCTGATACTGGCTTGCGAGCGTGTCCAGGTGCGCCATGACGGCGCCGGCCTGGCCCGGATCGGAAAACTTCAGGATGGCCGGCAGCCGGCTCGTGACGGCGGACTGCCCGATCACGTCCCCCGAAGGCGCGCAGAACAAGATGCGCAGCGTCTCAAATCGCGGGTCGCGGCACACCTGCGCGACGGCCGCCACATCAAGGGCCGTCTCGACGTGCTGCCCGATCAGTCGGACGTGGCCGGCGTCGTGGAAGTCTCGCGGGAATCTTGATCGCAGTACGGAGGCGCCGACTCGACGAGCAGCCCATCCCAGGAGGTCGGCGGCACCGGCCTGCCCGGCGTCACGTTGTTCGCGAGTTGTGCCAGGCCGCACAGGCTTGGAGGCGTAGAAGTCGAATGCACGTTGCTCGGTCCCCGGTGAGGCTTTCCGGTAGTACCCCGCAACGGCCCGCCCGTCTCGGTTGTATCCGTGCACCCAACCTTTTTTGAAGATGGCGAGCATACGTCAGACCACGAAGAGCTGCAGGCCATGGATTGCCCGAAATAGGTTCTTCTGCTTCTCGTGGATCGCCTCGCGGAGCTTGTCGTAATCGACCGTGCGGCTCTCGGAGAGGCCATCCACGCTCGTGGTGACGTTGCCCGGGGTCATCCGGTCATCAACGATGCTCAGGCTGGCCAGCTTGCGCACCAGGTCCAGTACGTCGGGGAAGTCGCGCTGCACATTCTCGAGGCCAGCGGTGTAGCGCAGGCGCAGCACCTCCGGCATCACCCGCCGGCCGCTCGACATGGTCAAGGACGTGAAATACGGGACGAAGGCCGGCATCACGCCGGTCGGCACGACGCGGAGCTGCCCGGAACGGCCATCCACGCGCACCCACTCCACCGGGATCGGCCAGTCGGCCGCCCCCGGGTAGGGGTAACGCAGGGTCATCGACTGCACGGAGATGATCGGCGCCGCGCGCAGCATGAGGAGGCCCCAGGCTTCGGACTGCCAGTCCTCCCAGTTGTAGTCGTAGGCCGATTCCACGATGTAGGCGGCCCCGTTCAGGGCGGCCACCTCCTCGGCGCTCGGCGCTCCGGCAAACACCGTCATCGGGCCGAAGAAAGTGCGCAGGTCGCGCGCCGCCTGCGCCTCGGCCGCCGTCAGCTTGTCTTCGACGTAGGCCGGCGCCATCTCGGCCGCCGCGCCCTTGCCGATCACGTTCGGCAGCACGTTGGCCTTGAGGTAAAGCGCGGCCATGGCCACGCCCGAATCCGCTATCCGCCGCCAGGTTGCCCCCTCGAACCCCTCGGCAAACGCCGTGTTGGCGGGGATCGCGTCATTGGCCTGCCACGTCACGCCGTCGGCGTCACGCACAAAGGCATAACGACCGTAGCCGGCGGCCAGTGACCACAGGGGAGCAACGATGGCGGGGAATAGCGCGCTCATGGCTTACTTCTTCTTCGAGGCCTTGCCTTCGTCGGCGGCCGGCGGCTCGGCGGGCTTCTCGTCCTCGGAGGATGCCTTGGCCGGATCTTCGGCAGCGGGGGCTTCAACCGGCGCAGCGGCCTTCAGGGCCGACAGATTGGCGGCGATGATCGCGGACTGGTGATCGGCGATCAGGCCTTCCAGGCGCTCGATCTCGGCTTGATGCTCTTCGACGGTGAGCTCGGCGAAGGTCTTCGCGGCATCGGCGGCCTGCGCTTCCGGCTGGGCGGCCGGGAAACCGGGGTCGGGGCAGGTATCGAAGCCCGGGACGCCGCAGAAGATCGCCGCGAGGTCGGCCGGCACGGAATGGGCCGACACCTTGCCGCCGGACGGGTGGGGGACGAACCGCACGCCGTTGATGTCGTCGCCGGCTTCGGGAAGGTGGGTCAGGATGAAAGGCATGTTGAGATCTCCAGGGATGGAAAAACGGCCCGCGATGCGGGCGGGCCGTTCAGGTACGACAGGTCACGCGACGATCAGAACGGCTTCCAGATGGCGTTCGCCGGAACGATGTTCTTGATGCACACGTGGTGGCCACGCTTGCCGATGCGCAGGTAGCCCATCAGCAGTTGCAGCCAGGGGATCACCGGCGCGTTGGTGGCGGCGAGGTTGAACTTCATCATGGGCAGGAACTGGCGCCAGTCGAGCGCCTTCATGCCGGGCTTGAGGTTCAGGACGTACATCTCGGTCGAACCCGGGATGTCGAGGTTCAGGTCGGTGTAGGTCGTGGTGGCGCCGGCCTTCGGGATGCGCTTCATCAGGCGGAAGTCGGTCGGGGTGTTGGTCCCGTTGCGACGGCCGCGATAGATCGCGTAGCCGGTTTCCTGGCCGCCCGCGGAGGCGGTGATGGTCAGGGTCACGCTATTGCCGGAGGCGACAGTCATCTGCGAGCTGACGACGCCGGCCGAGAAGCCCTTGTTGTTCAGGCCGACGATGGCGTAGTAGTAGGTGCCGGCGTGGGCGGCAGCCCAGGCGGACGTCGCACCGCCGGAGGCATTGACGGCCGCGGCGACGGTCGGAGCCAGGGACGCCTGCAGGTACTGCGGCCACATCAGCTGCGGCAGGATGCGACGGTCTTCGTCGAGGAGGAACACGTCGTAGTCGAATTTGATGACCAGGCCCATCGAGCGCACGGCTTCGACGGAGGTGCCGAGCGTCACCGGGCCGGTGTTCTGGGTCAGTGCGACGCGGAAAGCCGGATCGAGGTTGTTGTCGAACGAAGCCTGCACCTGCGGGGAGCACAGGATGTTGGTCGAGGTGCCGAAGTTGCCGAAGCCGACCACGCGGCGGGTCGATTCGTTGATCCAGGTGATGTCGGACACGTCAGCGCCCTTGGCGTCGATCACGTTGGAACCACCGTTGTAGCCTTCGAGCTGGGCGCGGATGCCGTCGAACTCGGTCGGGACGACGGTGGAGTCGCCGTTGAAGGCCAGGTATTCGGCATCGGTCAGGAGCTGCAGGGCACCGTTCTGGTACTCGGTCGCTTCGGCATCGGCGATGGAGCCCTGAGTCGCGGTCACCAGGGAGATCTGGCGCTTGGTCATCAGGAACTTCACCTGGCCGACCCGGCGCAGGTATTCGCCCGTCGCATCGGCCACCGGATCAACTTCACCGTTGGTCGAGCCACCCAGGAAGCCGCCGACACCCTTCTGCTCGGTCCATTCATCGACAGTCGCGATGGCCTTGGACTTCTGCAGCAGGTTGAACAGGCGGAAGTTCTCGTTCTCCTGGATCGTGGAGAGGAGGGTTTGCTCCAGCGACTGCACGCGGAGCGCGGCGCCGCCGGTCAGGCCGGACGGGTCGGACGGCGAGGTGACACCGTTCGTGGACTGCAGCGCCTTCTGCAGCAGCCCGAGCATGCCGGCATCCATCTGGCCGGTCGCGCTACCACCATTGGCTTGGAGGGCGCTTGCGAGTTCTTCAAACATCGTTCATTCCTTTCGCATTCACATTTGCACATTTGCGCGTTTGCGCATTTGCGCACCCGCCGGCAAAAAAAAGATTCACATCACGACGCAGCAGCGAGCACCCGTTCCACCATCGACGCCTGGGCCGGCTCGCCACGGTTGCGGCGCGCTTCCAGGCCGGCGATGTCGAGGGAGGTGAAGCCGCCCTTGCCTGCCTGATACAGCGCGAAGGCCTTGGCGAGCACCTGATCACAGGTCAGGGTCTGGGCCTGCTGCTGGCCACCCTTGGCGAGCGGATCGGCTGCGGCGCGGTCATGCACGGTCACGGACGACTTGCGGCCGCGGCCCTGGACGCCCAGCGCGGTGACTTGCTCGATCAGCGATTTCAGCAGCTCGTCCTGGCGGCGGATGTGGCTGACAACGCCGGTCAGGGCCTTCGTCATCTGCTCGCCTTGTTGCGCCTGCTGGGCCATCAGGCCCTTGATGAGCTCGCCGCCGTCGAAGGCTTCGATCTCTTCGCCGCCAGCACCCATCACGCGGAAGGACTTGGCCATCGGCTGGCCGTCACCGTCGCCGTCGCCGTCGTTATCGCCCTCACCGTCGCCGTCGTTGTCCGGGTCGTCATCGTTGCCGCCTTCGCCGGCAGCGCCCTGGATCGCCTTCACGTCGTCCAGCGTCGGCTGGGACTTGGCCAGGGTGTCCAGTTCGGAAATGAGCGCGTCGAAGTCGCTCGGGTTTTCAGCGTTGCCGCTCATGTCTTTCTCCTTGCTCGGATGTCCCGCAGAAACCGCTCGATATGCTCCGCGGCCTCGTCTGCGGTGATTCCGTAGGCCGTGATTGCGTGGTTCAGGTATTGCTCGCTACCAAGACCTTTGCGGATGTCGCCCGCAAACTGCTCGCGGAAGTCCAGGTAGTTCATCGGCACGCCCCACAGCGATTGCCTGCGCAGGGCCGCGCCGCCGGTGAGTAGCGCCGGGTCAGAAGGTGCCGTCACGCCGTTTGTGGCCGTGAGGTCTTTTGCGAGGACGAAGCCGCCCATCGACTTTGCGAAGACGCCAAACGGGGTCGTCGTGGCGACGTTCATGTGGTGATTGACGGGCTCGAGAGACAGGGCCAGGTTGTTCCAATGCACCGCGGTGATCACCGGGATGCGCGTCCCGTCCGGGGCGATCTTCACGTCCCGGCCCTTCACCCCGCCGCCGACCGAGGCGTAGTAGCGGGCCGGCGGGTTCAGCTTGGTGAGGCCATCCCAGACCGTTCCGGCGCGGGCCGCCAGCGGCGTGTCGCCTTGGAAGAGCTGGGCCTTGACGATCGTGGTGTTGCTTTCCCACCGCACATCCAGCGGGCGGCCGATCTGCCACATCTCGGGATCATCGATGCCCAGCTTGGCGGCGATCGGCGGCATGGACTTGTGGTCGATGTCGAGCACGCCGAACTTCAGGAAGTGCGGGGCCGCCTCGCGCAGCGCCTTGGCGAGCACGATTTCACCTTGCAGGTCGGGGGATTCCTGCGACGCCTCAACGTAGATCACGCGCGCAGCCCCTTCGGTCGCAGCGCGCGCCTTAAACATCCCCCCCAAGCAAAAGTGCTCGGGAATCGAGGCCAGCAGTTCAGCATCGGTCGTCATGTGTTCATCTGACGATCACGACGCAACTTTTTGTTGACTTACTGTTGATTGTTGTTCATCATTCACAACAACCCAAGTGCAAGTCGTTCCATGGGTCGGCAGCCAAAGCCTAAGCGGCCATAGTCATGGGCCAGCCTCCAACGCACACGGCGACGTGGCGTCAAATTTGGCAAGTCGTGCGAATGACGGTCCCCTGCGCCAGAACATCGGCCAAGTCGTTCGCGTCCCAAGGGGGATGAGGCTGGGAAACCAGCCCCAACATCGAAGGCGGTTGGGCTATACAGCGTCAGCCTCGGAATGCGGCAGCAGACCGAATGTGCGCTTGCTGCCATCCCGGGCAGCCTCCTTCGATGTTGGCAGTCAAACCCGCAAGGAGCAGAAGATGAACAAAGGCAGCAAAGTGAAATTCACCGGGCGTTCCCGTACCGGCGTCGGCGAAATCGTCGACATCAAGGAAACGATGCGCGGCAAGTTCTACGAAGTGAAGCCGGACGACGTCGGAAAGAACATCAAGGTTCGCGCCGCCCAGGTTTCGCCGGTCTGATCGCTCGGCAGTCCTGGCATGAGCTTGGCCAGGGCCAAGCTCGAAGCGTGATGCTGCCCGTAGCAAGTCATCGGGCTATGCCTGAGAACAGGTGGAGGTGGAGCGACCGGCCGGAATCGGGCGCGCGATGCGGGTGTAGTTCAGCGGTAGAACAGCGTCCTTCCAAGGCGCTTGTCGTCGGTTCGATTCC
>JAJFVE010000142.1 GCA_021371965.1 Planctomycetaceae bacterium | reverse complement strand
AGGAGCTGTGGCGTATCCGCCAACCGAGGCGGAGGCACACATTACGCCAAGCCCGTTGTTCAGCAGAAAGATGCCCTCGTAGGTCGCCAAGTCTTCCGGGGCATACCGCCAGCCTGTTCCACCCCCATAGTCGCTGGTCGTGTATTGGCTTGCCTTCTTGTTCCAAATCCAAGTTGCCGTGCTGGCGGGATTGAAAGACGTCGCGAATCCGCCGTATTCCCAGCCGGAAGATGGATTGCCGGTCGTCGAGAAATCATCGACAAACGAGGCGGCAAAGCCTCCGGTAGCAGACAGCAGCAGGATCGCAAAAGTGAATGGTAGTGTCTTCATCGCATCTCCTCTATTCTCTGCCAAATGTAGTGCCAACCAAACACATGTACGACTTGCAGCAAACGCTCTGGACGGGGTCCGCTCTCCAAGCGAACTACCGACACAGCAATTACCGAGACAGGAACCACCGATTAATGTACAGCCTTTCTTCGTTGTGTCAACACAAATCCGGAATGTGGAGTTCCGGGGACGCCTTACATAGTTAGAGGGGGCGGGACAGATCCCTTAATTCAGGTCTGAGGTGACATAGGTGATAGCGGCAAGCACATTCTGCGAGATTCGCTCAATGCGGCGGCGGCCGCTGGTTAACACGTGGCACGTGAACTTCCGCGATGGGTGGCACATCGGATGGGATTGCCTGGCCACCAGGGGCAGACAATGGCCTCAGTTATATAAATCATTATATAACAAATAGTTATATCTAGTATGCTCTTCTGAATCACGCGAAAAACAGACAAGAAAAGACAATTGTTGCCTTGGCCGGGTGTCTTTTGGGAGCAAGGCGCCGGCTTGCCCTCTCCGCGAAATTCGCTGTGAAAAGTACAACAAAGTGCAAGGAATGTGCAATTGTGGCATAGCCCGCACCGCTTTCGCTGCCGCATATCTCTGGAGACCCTTGTGGGCTTCCATGAAATGAGTAGCGACGCGGCCTGGGATCGGGGAAGTCACGTCCACGAATGCCACGAATGACACGAATGGAGAAGAAACAAAGGGCGGCTCGTTAGCAGCGGGGCTCGCCCCGCGGGTTGTTCGGTCGTGGAAATCCTCCAACCATCCAACCATCCAGTCATCCTGTCATCCAGTCATCCGACATTCAACCATCCACTCATTCATCTACCGCGAATTAACCAGTTAACCAATCCGCCAATCCCCCGTATGATGTCGGCACCTCGAATCGTGGAGAGAAGCGATGACGACTGTACGAGACCGCGCTGCGCTGGATCTGGGTTGGAAGTTCGCGCTCGGGCATGCGGCCGACGTCGAGAAGGATTTCGGCTACGGCAAGGACGGGCTGTTTCGCAAGACCGGATGCTCGCAGGGGCCTGGCGTGCCGGAGTTCGACGACGCGGCGTGGCGCGGCATCGACCTGCCGCACGACTGGGCGGTCGAACTGCCCTTCGATCAGCGCGGCGACGTGGCGCATGGGTTCAAGGCCGTCGGCTGGCAGTGCCCTGAAAATTCCGTGGGGTGGTATCGCCGTGCGTTCGACCTACCGGCCGGCGACGAGGGCTCGTGTCTGGCGATCGAGTTCGACGGCGTGTTTCGCAACTGCGTGGTCTGGTTCAACGGCCATCACATGGGCGGCAATTTTGGCGGGTACAACAGCTTTCGCATCGACGTGACGGCCCAGGCCAACTACGGCGGCCGCAATGTGCTGGCCGTCCGCGTGGACGTGTCGAAGGACGAGGGCTGGTTCTACGAAGGGGCGGGCATCTATCGCCACGTGTGGCTGAGCAAGACGGCGCCGCTGCACGTGGCGCCGCATGGCGCGTTCGTGCGGGCCAAGGTCGGCCGCGGCGCGGCGGCGCTGACGATCCAGACCAGCGTGTGCAATCGCAATGAGCGTGCGGCTGCCTGCCGCGTGACGTCGATCATTCTCGACCCGGCCGGCAAGACCGTCGCGAAGGTGCAGAGCCCGCTGCGCGTGGCGGCGGATGCGACGCGCGAACTGGTGCAGAAGGCGCACGTGGCGCGGCCGGCGCTTTGGTCGCTCGAGACGCCGCAGCGCTACACGCTGGTGACGCAGGTGCGCGAGGGTTCCAAGCTGATCGACGAGACCCGCACGGCATTTGGCATCCGCACGGTGACGTTCTCGGCGAAAACGGGCTTTGCACTCAACGGGGTGCGCATGAAGCTCAAGGGCGTCTGCTGCCACCAGGACCACGCCGGCGTCGGGTCGGCCGTGCCCGACAGCCTGCAGGAGTACCGCATCCGCCGGCTGAAGGACATGGGCTGCAACGCCCTGCGCACCAGCCACAACCTGCCCACGGCCGAGCTGCTTGAGGCCTGCGACCGCCTGGGCATGCTCGTGATGGACGAGACCCGCCGCATGGGGACCGACGACGACACGCTGGCCGAGCTGCGCACGATGGTGCTGCGCGACCGCAACCGGCCGTGCGTGGTGCTGTGGTCCATCGGCAACGAGGAGATGGCGATCCAGGGCAGCGATGTCGGCCTGCGCATCGCGCGGCGGATGTACCGGATCGTCAAGAGCCTCGACCCCAGCCGCGCGGTGACGCAGGCGATGAACGGCCGCTGGGGCGAGGGGTTCACGCACACCCTCGACGTGCAGGGCTGCAACTACATCAAGTGCGGCAACATCGACGAGTTCCACAAGAAATTCCCCCGCATGCCGGTGCTGTACAGCGAATCGGCCAGCACGCTCTGCACGCGCGGGCAGTACGCCATCGACGAAGAGAAGTGCTACGTGACGGCCTACGGGCGCGAGGTGCCCGGTTGGGGCTCTAGCCCGGAGGAGATGTGGAAGCACGACGTCGCGCGCCCCTGGTGCGGCGGGACGTTCGTCTGGACGGGCTTCGACTATCGCGGCGAGCCGACGCCGTACAATCGCTGGCCGTGCATCAACAGCCACTTCGGCATCATGGACACCTGCGGATTCCCCAAGGACACGTTCTATTACTACAAGGCGTGGTGGGGCAGCGAGCCGCTGGTGCACATTCTGCCGCACTGGAACTGGCCCGGCCGCCAGGGGCAGGAGATCGAGGTCTGGGTGCACACCAACTGCCCGGAGGTCGATCTGCTGCTCGATGGGCAGTCGCTGGGCCGCCGCAGCGTCGAGCCGCAAGGCCACGCCGAGTGGAGGGTGCCATACCGCGCGGGCAAGCTCGAGGCCCGCGGCTATCGCGACGGCAAGGTGATCGCCAAGGACGTGGTAGAGACTACCGGCGAGCCGGGCGCGATCGTGCTGATGCCCGATCGCAAGACCATGGCCGCCGACAACCGCGACGCCGTGGTTGTCAACGTAGCTGTGACGGATAGCAGCGGCCGCATCGTGCCCACAGCCGACAGCGAGATCCAGTTCTCGTGCACCGCCGGCGCAAAGATCATCGGCGTAGGCAACGGCAACCCCTCCAGCCACGAGGCCGACAAGACCGACACGCGCCGCGCGTTTGCGGGGCTTTGCCAGGTGATCGTTCAATCAACCGGCGGGAACGGTCCGGTGACGCTGACGGCGCGCTCGGCGGGGCTGAAGACGGCGAAGGTTGTGATTCAGTCGAAGGCGTAGTGGTCAAAGTGACAGGACCGCAGGGACAACAAGGACGACAAGGACAAAGCATAGCGCGATGTGGTCATGCCCTCTTGTCTGGCTATAGTTATTACAGAAGATACGAGGATCGCCATGAAGACCAACCCTGTCGTTGCATTCATCGTCGCGTTGATTGCCGCCGCAAGTTACGCCCTGGCCCAGGGGCAGCCTCCGCCTCCGCCGGCGGGCGAGCAGGCCGAAGTGCTCACCCGCGGGCCGGTGCATGAGGCCTTCGCCGAACCGGTGTCGCTCCAGCCGCAGGCGGGATTGATCGTCTCCAGCCAGCCGCCGGCCACTGTCGACGAAGTCCCGCCGCTGGAGCGACCGCAAGGCGATCAGTATGTCTGGATCCCGGGCTACTGGAGCTGGGATCTCGACCGCAACGATTTCGTCTGGGTCAGCGCCTGCTGGCGAATGCCCCCGCCCAACATGTACTGGGTGCCGGGGTACTGGACGCCGGTCGCCGACGCGCAGGACGTGGCCCGAGGCGGCGTGAACGTGGGGGTGGGCGGCATTGGCGTCCACGTCGGCGGCGGACGCGTTGACGTCCAGATCGGCCGCAGCATCGGCGTGCACGTCGGCGGCGGCCAGGCCGCCCCGGTCCCTGCCGGATGGGAGTGGGTCGGCGGATTCTGGGCTCGCACCAGCGACCAGAACCAGGAGATCGAATATCTTCCACCCCCGCCCGCGCCGTTCGACCTGGAACCGCCGGGCCCGGCGCCGGCAGCCGACGCCGCGTGGGTGCCGGGTGTCTGGTACTGGCAGCAGAATCAATACGTCCGGCGGCCGGGGTATTGGTTGCGGCAGCAGGCGGATTGGGTCTGGGTGCCCTCGCACTACACCTGGACCCCGCGAGGATACGTCTTCATCGAGGGGCACTGGGACTATCCGCTGCCGCGCCACGGGGTGTTGTTCGCGCCGGTGTATTTCCCGCCGGCCATGTATGCACGGGGAGGATTTTCATACACGCCGACCATCGCCATTGACATCGGTCTGCTGTCGGCCAACTTGTTCGCCGTTCCGCGTTACGGCCACTACTACTTCGGCGACTACTACGACGACGCGTACGCGCGCCAGGGCATCTATCCGCAGTTCGACAGCGACCGTGACCGCACGTGGTACGACCCGATCTATGTCCACGATCGCTGGTATTACGGTCGCACGGACCGGCAATGGCAGGAACATCATCGCCAGGAATATGATCGCCTTCGCAAGGACAGGAATCTGCGCCCGCCGCATACCTACCGCGAAATGGAAGCCCGCGCCGCCCGCCTGCCCGAGCCGCAGCGAAAGAGCATAGAGCTGGCCCGGCCGCTGACGACCTTCGCCACCGCCAAGACCAGCCCACTGAAATACAAGCAGATGCAGACCACTGATCGTCAGAAGATCGTCAAGGGCGCCACCGAGGTTCGCAAGTTCCGCGAGGAACGCGGCAAGTGGGAGTCGGCCGGCGAGAGCCCGGCACAGCCCGCCGCCCCGGCGCCTGCCGGCGGCAAGAAGGGCGCCGCGCCCAATCCGGCCACCCCGCCGCCGCCAACAGGTGGCAAGACAGCCACGCCTCCCGTGCAGCGTGGAGCGGAGTATGTGCGTCCGCGCGGCGTTCGCGCGACTGCCCCTCAGCGCGTGAAGGTGGCCCCGCCGCAGGTGGAAAAGGCGGCGCCCGCTCCGGCCGAGCAGGCCCCGCCACGACCGCCGGAGGAGCAGAAGCGCGGAGGCAGCGCTGCAGAGCCGGCCAAAGCAGCCGCCAAGGACGTTCCCAAGAGCGATTCCAAACGCCTTGGGCGGGATGAAACTCCCAAGTAAGCGGGAGGGCTTATCAACGCCAGCGCAGCGAGCGGGGGGGTGGCATCCCGATTCGTGAAGAGGCGAAAAAAAAGCAAGCGCCGCGGGGTGGCCGCGGCGCTTGCGTGGTATTCGGTTGTCGCGGTCGGGCGAGAGTTAGCTCGCCTTGACGTTGACGGCTTTGGGGCCCTTGGAACCTTCCTCGACCTCGAACTCGACGCCCTGGCCTTCGTCCAAGGTCTTGAAGCCGTCGCCGACGATGTCGTTGTAGTGAACGAAGACATCCTTGCCTTCTTCGGTGGTGATAAATCCATAGCCCTTGGTGTTGTTGAACCACTTTACTGTGCCGCTAGCCATCGAAAAGCTCCTTCAGAAAACTAGACACGCCGTGCTTGCATTCCCAATGCATAGGGTGCAAGGCGCTGGGGTTCCGGCCACCGAGGCCGGTGATTCTTGTAATGACGTGCCAACACTTGAATCGATCTACTCGCTACCCGGACCCCACCCGGGTTTCTCCGGCGGCGGCGGGAAACGCTTCCAGCCCCGGACCGGAACTTCTGTCGGCGATATTGTCGGCACTGACAGGCGGGCTGTCAACAACTTATCCTGCGAATTTTTCCTAGGTCGCTGAATGATCTGCTCAGGACGCTGGGGGAGATGAAAGGAGTGATAGTGGTGGAGTGATGGAGGATAGCCAGGTCTTGCCGCGGGGCGATAGCTGGCAATTGCGACAGATAATATTTATTTGAAAAAGTTTTTGACAGGGCTTGTGGGATTCGTATACTAGCCGGTCTACCCCACAACCAATAGTAGCGGCTGTACCTATATTCGGCGGTAACCACGGGGCACGGAGTTTCCGTGCGCCCGCGTTGTTGTTGTCGGGATTGTGGATGCTGCTGTTGGCGGCGCTGCTGATGATGATCGCTGCTGTAGCTCAGTGGTAGAGCGCGTCCTTGGTAAGGACGAGGTCATGGGTTCAACCCCCATCAGCAGCTTTGACGGCGATGGCGGAGCAACCGCATCGGGCAACGTAACGTAAAGAAGAAAAGGCCTCCGGATGGGGCCGACCAGGATCAGGCGTTCCAAATATGGGGCCTGCCCGGTAAGAAAAACAAGGTAACGCAGCGGCCGACAACGCCGGTCGCACAAGAAACGTTTTGAACACGACTCCAGTATAGTCAGGTTCATCAGGCACAGAGGAGCACAACGCAATGGCCAAGGAAATCTTCGAGCGTAACAAGCCGCATGTCAACGTAGGAACGATCGGCCACGTCGACCACGGCAAAACCACCCTGACCGCCTCGATCACGGCCGTCCTGGAAGCTGAAGGACTGGCCAAGTACAAGGCCTATGACGACATCGCCAAGGCCTCGGAGTCGCAGGGACGCCGCGACCCGACGAAAATTCTGACCATCGCCACTGCCCACGTGGAATACCAGTCGGCCATTCGCCACTACGCCCACGTGGACTGCCCCGGTCACGCCGACTACGTCAAGAACATGATCACCGGCGCCGCCCAGATGGACGGGGCGATCCTGGTCGTGTCGGCCGCTGACGGCCCGATGCCCCAGACCAAGGAACACGTTCTTCTGGCCCGCCAGGTGAACGTCCCCAAGATCGTGGTCTTCCTGAACAAGGCCGACCTGGTCGACGACCCGGAGCTGCTGGACCTGGTCGAACTGGAAGTGCGCGAGCTGCTGAGCAAGTACAACTTCGACGGCGACAACGCCGCCGTGATCCGCGGCAGCGCCACCGAAGCCCTCAAGGACCCCAAGGGTCCCGGCGCGCAGCCGATTCGCGACCTGGTCAAGGCCCTCGACGAGCAGATTCCGTTGCCGGTGCGCGAGGTCGACAAACCCTTCTTGATGCCCGTTGAAGACGTCTTCAGCATCAAGGGCCGCGGCACCGTCGGCACCGGGCGCATCGAGCGCGGCATGGTGAAGGTCGGCGACGAAGTGGAAATCGTCGGACTGGGCGAGACGCGCAAGAGCGTCGTCACCGGCGTGGAAATGTTCAACAAGACGATGAACGAAGGCCAGGCCGGCGACAACGTCGGCTGCCTGCTCCGCGGCGTTGAAAAAGAAGATCTGCAGCGCGGTCAGGTTCTGGCCAAGCCCGGCAGCATCACCCCGCACACGAAGTTCGAAGGCGAAGTGTACGTGCTGACGAAAGAGGAAGGCGGCCGCCACGGTCCGTTCTTCAACGGCTATCGTCCGCAGTTCTACTTCCGCACCACCGACGTGACGGGCACGATCCAACTGCTGGGCGGCGCTGAGATGTGCATGCCCGGCGACAACATCACCATGAACGTCGAGCTGCTCAACACGAGCATCGCGATGGAAGAAGGCCTGCGATTCGCCATCCGCGAGGGTGGACGCACCGTCGGCGCCGGCGTGGTGACGAAGATTCTGGAGTAACTCATGGCCAAGTCCAAGGCCCGAGAATTTGTGTGGCTTCAGTGCAACGACTGCGGCGCGTTGAACTACCGTACGGAAGTCAACGTGCAAGGCGGCTCGCCCAAGTTGGTGCTGAAGAGGTATTGTCCGGTAAGCAGGACGCACACCGAACATAAGATCAAGAGGAAGTAAGACACTCAGGGCATAGGTCGTAGGTCATAGGTCGTAGGTTTTGTTATTCCTACCCCCTGGCCCCTACGACCTATGACCTCATACGGCAGTAGCTCAATCGGTAGAGCAGCGGTCTCCAAAACCGCAGGTTCGGGGTTCAAGTCCTCGCTGCCGTGGTGGTGAGGCCGGCCGTGCAGGGCATTGACTTACTGAGGTAGATCAGCGTGGCGTTTGAAATCTATAAACCCGGTCAGGGTAAGTACACGAGAATCGTGACGTTCGTGGCGGTGGTATGCCTGGGCATTATCGGGGCCTACCAGCTCAGCGGCAGCCTGTCGGTCTACCTGCCCGAGAAGATCGCCGGGGCGTCGGTGAAGATCTATCTCCAGTACGGCATTCCGACGGTGCTGGTGGGCGTGCTGGCGCTGGTGATGTTCCACATTGTCAACCGCATGCGACCGGCCGATTTCCTCATCGCCACCGAAGGCGAGATGAAGAAGGTGGCTTGGTCGTCGCGAAAAGAGATTATCGGCTCGACGAAGGTCGTCATCGTGACCTCCTTCATCATCGCGGCGCTGCTGTTCGGGGTGGACTGGCTGTTCGTCGTCCTGTTCCGCAAAATCGGCCTGATTCAGTTGTAGATGGGACCGGGCAACCAAGGGAATCTCTATGGCCAAGCAATGGTACGTGTTGCGGGTGGCGTCCAATAAAGAGGAATCCGTCCGCGATGCGCTGGAACGCAAAGTGAAGATCGAAGGTCTCGACGACCGCATCGGGCGCATCCTCGTGCCTACGGAGCGCCGCCCGAGCCCGCGCGGCCGCGCCGGCGAAAAGAAGTTCGTCGAACGCAAGATGTACCCCGGTTATGTGTTCGTCGAGATGGAACTGGGCGAGGACGGGCGCATCGGCGAAGAGGCCTGGTTCCTTATCCGCGAAACCTCCGGCGTGGGTGATTTCATCGGCGAGGCCGGAAGGCCCACCCCCATGAAGGGCGCCGACGTCGACAAGATGCTCATGCAGGTGCAGCAGGCCCAGGAAGGCGCCCCGGTCACCGTCGAGTTCGCCAAGGGCGACGCGGTCAAGATCAAGGAAGGCGCGTTTGAAAACTTTGAAGGCGCCGTCGACGAAGTGCTTGCCGACAAGGGCCTGGTGCGCGTGATCGTGACGATCTTCGGCCGACCCACCCCGGTCGAGTTGGAATACTGGCAGGTGGAAAAGACTTAAGAACAGTAATCAGTAGCCGGTGGCCCGTAGCCAGTGAAAAACGGCTGCGTGGCGAAAACCGGCTACAGGCTACTGGCTACCGGCTACTAACAGAGGATGTGTTGAGATGGCAAAAGTAATCGTAGCGAAAATCAAGCTGCAGGCCCCGGGCGGGGCGGCGACTCCGGCCCCGCCGATCGGTCCGGCGCTGGGTCAGCATAACGTCAATATCGGGCAGTTCGTCCAGCAGTTCAACGCCCAGACCAAGGAACTCAACGGCATGCCCGTGCCGGTGGAGATCACGGTCTACAAAGACAAGAGCTTTACGTTTATCGTCAAGAGCCCGCCGGCTGCGGCGCTGCTGAAAGAGGCCGCCCAGATCGCCGCCGGCAGTGGCGTTCCCAATAAAGAAAAGGTCGGCTCGGTCACGCGCGACCAGGTCAAGGCCATTGCCCAGCGCAAGATGGCCGACCTCAACGCCCGCGATATCGACCACGCCGCCCGGATCATCGAAGGCACCGCCCGAAGCATGGGCGTAACGGTAAAAGATTAGTAATCAGTAGCCGGTAGCCCGTAGCCAGCGAAAGACACTGGCAGCAGGAAACTGGCTATTGGCTACCGGCTACTGGCTACCAACGTGGTAGCGGCCAAACCACGGGCCAAGAACAGTGGGAGCCGAAAGACCCGCCCGCGGGTCTGGCGACAAAGGGAATCGACATGCGGTCTCACAGCAAGCGGTTCAGGAAAAGCCTCGAAGCAGTGCCCAAGACGGCCCTGCCCGTGGCTTCGGCGGTGACGGCGCTCAAAGCGCTGCCGCCGACAAAGTTCGACGCTACCGTCGAACTGGTCATGCACCTCGGGATCGATCCCACGCAGGCCGACCAGGCCATGCGCGGAGCGGTCTCGCTGCCCAACGGCATCGGAGCTTCGCGAAAAGTCATCGCCTTCTGCGATGGCGCCGACGCGGAAAAAGCCCTGGCCGCCGGCGCCATCGAGGCCGGCGCCGCCGAACTCATCCAGAAAGTCCTGGGCGGCTGGATGGACTTCGATGTGGCCGTGGCGACCAAGGGGATGATGAAAGACGTGTCCAAGCTCGGCCGCGTGCTGGGTCCCCAGGGCAAGATGCCCTCTCCCAAGGCCGGAACGGTCGTCGACGACATCGCCAAGGCGGTGACGGAATATGCCGCCGGCAAGGTCGAGTTCCGCAACGACGACGGCGGCAATCTGCACGTGCCCGTCGGCAAGATGAGCTTCGATGACAAGAAGCTCCTGGAGAACATCGAGTTCTTCATCGACTACGTGCGTCGCAACAAGCCCTCGACGACCAAGGGCACGTACATCAAGAAAGCCTGCCTGACGGCCACCATGAGCCCGTCGGTGCGGCTGGAAGTTTAGGTGATCCATGAGCAAACCCGTTAAAGAACTCGTTCGC
>JAJFVE010000139.1 GCA_021371965.1 Planctomycetaceae bacterium | reverse complement strand
GCAAACGATTGATTGTAGCACGGTTGGGGCGGGGATGGCAGACGAGCAGGCAGAGAGAAGGAAAGCGTGTGCGACCAGAGATTCTGGCATGAGCGAGGGACGGGGCGATGGCCTGAAAGGCCCCAGGGAACGGGAAGGCCGTTGAACCGGCCTGCCCATGGACTGATAGGGTGGCGACCGAGGGTTCGGGCGGCGAACGTACCAGCCCTACAAGGGCTGGCCTATTTGCCCGCTACGCGGGGAAGCCCCGTGAACGGTAATGGCATTAAGATAAGCACAGTGTCAGGTCTGGGTAGGGGTTGAGACGGCCAACTAAAGCGTGGCCTCCTAGGATGACGGTGTTGGTCAGAACGTCGTTCATCATAGGAGACCACTTATGACAAGTATCCACGCCGTCGTTGAACAGATCAAGCGGAATCCTCTTGAGGTCATCGATGCCGACCGGATCGGCGAACTCTGTAAGCGTCTAGGACATCACTGGCGAGAGCGCCGACTGCCTCCGCCCGCGACCATCGGTCTGTTCCTTCAGCAGGTCCTGCAAGGCAACCTGTCCTGTAACGCCGTGCGACACATCGCCAAGCAGTCCGTCAGCGGCTCGGCCGTCTGTCAAGCCCGTTATCGTCTGCCGCTGGCGGCCTATCAAGCCCTGCTGCCGGAGGTCTACCAGAGGGCTCGCTCGCTGGATAATCACAAGGACTTCCTCTGGCACGGTCATCGCACGTTCCACATCGATGGCACGGGCTTTTCCATGCCGGATACTCCGGAACTGCGCAAGGAATTCGGGCTGCCCAACGGCGTCAAGAGGGGCTGCGGTTTTCCAGTAGCCCACCTGCTGACGTTGTTCAACGCCCGCACCGGGCTGTTGGGCGAGGCCATTGCCGCCGGCGCTCGGCGAGGGGATCTGGCCGACGTACCGGGCATCCTGGAGCATCTGGAGTTGGGAGACCTGCTGGTCGGCGACAGCAGTTTCGGCTGCTATGTGGTTCTGGCGTTACTGCAACGGGCGCAGGTCTATGGGCTGTTTTCGGTCCAGGTGGCCCGCATCGTGGACTTCACGCCGCACCGGCCGTTTGGCCCGGAAGGAAAGCATACCCCTCAGCCGGGTCTGCCGCATTCCCAGTGGGTCCGCCGCTTGGGCAAGCAGGATCAACTGGTCCGGTACTTCAAGCCCAGCCACCCTCCGGACTGGATCGATCCGGACCTGTGGGCCGAGTTGCCGGAGTCGATCTTGGTACGGGAACTGCGTCGGACCGTGCAGCATCCACAGGCCGGAGCGATCGAACTGGCGATGGTGACCACCTTGACCAACCCCCGGCATTACTCGGCCAAGGCGCTGACGAACCTGCGGGGCTGCCGCTGGGGCGTGGAGACCAATATCGGTCACCTCAAGACGACGCTGCAGATGGATGTGCTGCACTGCCGCAAGCCCGAAGGCATCCGCCGGGAGCTATGCATCTTCGCCGTGCTGTACAACCTGGTGCGGCTGGTGATGCTGGCGGCGGCTCGTCGGCAGAGGGTGCGGCCCGAGCGGATCAGCTTTGCCGACACGCTGCACTGGCTGCAGTGGCTGGAGCCGGGAGGGCGGCTGCCCAGGCTGCTGGTCAACCCGCGGCGTCCGAATCGTATCGAGCCGCGCGTCCTCAAGCGACGCAAGAAGAACTTTCTGTCTATGACCAAGCCACGCTGGCGGTACAAACGAACCCGCAAGAAAACGTAACCGATGCTTATCTTAATGCCATTACCGTTTACGGGGCTTCCCCGCGTAGCGGGCAAATAGGCCAGCCCTTGTAGGGCTGGTATTTCCGCCGCAGGACCCCTCGGTCGCCCCGTGTCAGTCCGTCGTAGCCAGGCCGTTTCAACGGCCTTCCCGTTCCCCAGGGCCTTTCAGGCCATCGCCCCGTCACTCGCACATGCCAGAATCTCTGATCACACACCAAGAGGATGCCCCCTGCACGCCGGTGCTGCCCGCAGACGCGGTGTTGCTATAATGCCGCCCATGGCGCCACGGATCTCCATCATCATCCCCACGTACAATCGCGGCCGGCTGCTCGCCGAGGCACTCGCCAGCGTTGCATGCCAGACCTGCCGCGACTTCGAGACGCTCGTGATCGACGATGGCAGCGAAGAGGACATCGCCTCGGTCTGTGCCGCGGCGAGCGTCCCGGTCCGCTGCATCCGGATCGAGCAC
>JAJFVE010000110.1 GCA_021371965.1 Planctomycetaceae bacterium | reverse complement strand
CCGCTTTGACGATGACGCGGTGCCCACGGCGCTGGTGTACTGGGGCATCGGGGCGATCAACGCGGCGATGACCGGCGGCTGGCCGATGCACGATGGGTTCACCAGTTGGTATGAGCCGAATCGATCATGGGAGCAGATCGCTCAGCTCAAATTCGACGCCGACAATCCGTGGGTGCAGTTCGCCCTCAAGGTCAACCGCGAGCTGTGGCGGCTTTGGGAGGGCGACTTTCACGTGCTGCCCTTCCTGTACCGCTCGCCGCTTGATGCCGCCAACGGCGTGCGTGGCAACGAGCTGTTCGTCGAGATGTACACCGACCCCCAGCGCGTACACGCCCTGATCGACTGGTGCGTGGATTGGATGGTGTCGATGGAAGAGTTCCTGGCCGTCCAGGCCCCGCCCGCCGCACCGGCCGGTTGGGGCACAGCCGTCTGGGGCGCGTGGCTGCCGGATCGCGGCGTCTTCGTCAACGGCGACCCCGTCGGGCTCATCAGCCGCGAGATGGCGCTGGAGTTCGAGAGGCCCTACAACGAGCGATTCTTTGCCCGCACTGGCGGCGCGCTGTACCACAATCACACCATCGGTCTCTACCAGGCCGACCTGGTCAGCGGCACGCGCGGCGTGCTGGTGCAGCACTTCGTGGACGACCCGGGCCAGCCCAGCGTGGTCAAAGCCCTGCTCGACATGCCGCCCCTGCGCGAGAAGCTGCTCGAGGCTTCGCTGCAAGCGCCGATCGGGTTCTGGGGCGCCCCGGCCGATCGCCTGGATGAACTGCTCGACATCGTGCGTCACGGGCGTTTCGTCATCGGGCTCAACCCGCCCAGCGATGACCCGCGCGATGTTGAAGCAACGCTCACAAAGGCCCGCGCGGCCGGCAATATCCGCTAGAGCGGCGGATCACAAATGGCCGGGCGGTCTGTTTGGCTGCAATGTGTCTCTTTGATCGTTGGATTTTGAGGTTTATTTGGGATTTGGTGGTTGGGCCTTGGGATTTCCCGGCCCTGAATACGGGGTGGCAGTTTTATTCGGCGATGAACGATGGCGGAACGCTCGCTTGGCGCGAAGAGGTTTGCGGGCCTGCAACAGCCGAGGCCGGCTGTGATTTCGGCGCGGGCATCGACGTTGGCGGTTTGACCGCCGGGCCGCTGGCTGGAACCAGCGGCGCCAAGGTGTGTATCTTCAGCCCGCCGGACAGGGCGTTCATTGACGCTTGGGCGAGGACCGGCTCGCTGCCCGGCGCCACCACCACCATCACGTAGGCGTTGCGCTGCGGATACGGGTCGCTCTCGTCCCCTTTGGCCAGGGCACACACGCCGCGCAGCGCCGCCACGCGCGCCCCGGAGGGGCGGCTGGCAGCCTCGCTGCCGCCGGCGGCGACTTGCCGCACGATGGTCTGGTAGGCCTCGAGGCCGCTAAGCCACTGCGGGCCGCTCTGGGCATGCGTCGTCGTCAATCCCTGCGACAGGCTCGATTGCTGGAACTGTCCCAGGAGCACCGCGACGCTGCTGGCCGAGGTCACGTCGGAGTCCACCGACGCCACCACCACCTGCCCGCGGTAAACGCCCTGCCCGCCCGACAGAAAATCCAGCTCGCGCAGCTCGATACCGTCGCTCCTGGGCACCACCTGCCAGCCGGCCGGCAGCATCATCGAGTAACCGCGCTTGCGGTCGGTGAACGAGGCCACCAGCTTGCCGACCTTGCCCGTCTGGCAGTGGCGAAGCTCGTGCAGCTTGACGCTCTTGCACATCGCCGCCAGCACCGGCACCATCAGCTCCTGCACGCTGCGGGTCGCCGTGACCGAGATTGCATAGGACAACCGCTGCCGCGGCTGCACCAGGTTGCGGATGAAACACACGCGCACCGCCACCCCGGTGCTGCGCGGGGTGCTCAGTTCGTACAGGCGCGCCAGCGCGTGCAGGCCACCCACGGGCAACTGCGTTTCCGTGGTCATCTTCAGGCTGCTGACCCAGCCCATCTTGACGGCCAGCGTCTCGAAATCGTCGGCGACGGAGGCGGGCGTAGCCTGCGCATCGACCGTTTCCACCGTCAGTGAGATGGCCATAGCCCCGGGCCCCTGCTCGCGCTGCCAGATGGCGCGGGCTAACTCCTGCGGGCCTCGAGTTACGGCCGTCGGCGCGGCGTACTTGAACAGCGACGGAACGGCCACGCTGATGCCCGCCCCCGGAAAGACCATCCGCTCGCCCAGGGGCACCGAGGGCTCGGCCGGGTCTTGCACTTGGGCCAGTTGGGCGCCAGGGTCTGCCATCGGTTGCTGCCCTGGGCGGCCGGGAAGCGCCGTCTCCTGCCCTGCCGCCTTCGGCGCGGGGACGCTGAAAAGTGCTACCGTCAGAATTACCGCCACGCAATGAATAGATGTGTGCATGTGTTGACCCTGCCTGAACAGCAGCTCTCCGAAAATATACCCTCCACCGCCCGCGTGGGCAAGAACGCGCACAAGAAAGTGGCGGCATTATGAAGCCGCCGCCCCGTCCGCACAAAAACGCGCAGAACTCTTGGCAAGTCCTCTAGACAAGGGCGAACCGGCGGGTATAATAACCTTGTTCATGCGGGCGTAGCTCAGTGGTAGAGCGTCACGTTGCCAACGTGAATGTCGTGAGTTCGAGCCTCATCGCCCGCTCTTGTCACGGCATAGCCGAAAGGTTAAGCCGGATCGACGCCTCGGTGTGGAAGGCCGCCCCGAGGCGTCTTTGCTTGGCCCCAGCCGCGGCTTGCATTATCATCACCAGCCCAGACGCTGACGGCGGTCCTTGGCGTAGGCGTGCACGCCGTAGCCGCCCACCATCAGCGCCGCCCCGATCACCCAGCCAGATCGTCAACGCCACTCCTTCGGTAAGGATCGTCGTGACGATGATCGCCAGATCGAACGGTTCTTCCGCACCTTTAAGCTCTGGCTGCGGGTGGCGCTGCTGCCGCTGAATCCGCGCGGCATCCAGAAGCGCCTCGACCGCTTCGCAACCTGGTATAGCCAGCATCGCCCGCATCAAGCCCTCAAGGACCGCACCCCCCACGAGTCCTGGCAGAAGAAACGCCTGCCCAAACCTGTGGCCTACCGCGCTGGGGGCGAATTCGAACCGATCATCACCATTCGCCGCCTCAAATACCGCGGCGATCCTGGCCTGCCGCTGATTGAGATCACCGTCACGCGCCGCCGCGCCGCGGCGGCCTGAACCGACCCTTGCGCTACGCAGGGGCCACTGCTCTTTGACAACAGAACAACCCATGACCCGTTAAGGCCGGAAAGACTCTGCGCGCATGGCGAACTTTTGTCCGGTTCCGCAGGGCCGGGCGCGGATTCTTTCAAAATCCGCCCGACCGGCCTCCATCGTTTATGGCCTTACAATCCGTTGGGCCGCTACACCCCGCGCTACGCGGGGCCACTGCTCTTTGACAGCCGAACAATTCACGACCCGTTAAGGCCGGAATAACTCTGCGCGCATCGAGTAAACTTCGCTCATTCATGCGGACCCTGAGGATGTTTTTTTGAGAAAAACGCCCTCCGAGCCACCGTCGCCTATGGCCCTACAATCTGCTGGGCCGGTACACCCCTACAAGTGGCTGGGCCGCTACACCCCTACCAGATGTGCTTGGCCGAACGCTTACCTAGAAGATGAAACAACAGCCTTTACGGAAGTTTACTTGCTAGTTGTATCTTGGTAATCGCTTTCCAGTCAGGAATTCGCCCCCGCTCACTCATGAATTTGTGGTAATTCTGCCCCTTCTGATCACTGATATCGTCGCAGCTAACCCAGACAGTATCGCATTCCAGGCACATAAAGAATGCACCGGGAAGGTCTCGAATACTAACTTCCCACACGTAGTCTTGCTGGCAGTACGGGCACGCTATCATCGCATAGTACTCCTATTTGACCGGAAAGGCAGTTATCACTTCCATCGTACCATCAATCACTACTATCTGAATATTTGTTTCACCTACAGTACCGATTACCCTACCCATCGGGACCGTGAAAGCACGGTTGCCATTGTTTTGTAACACTCCCGTTCCCGTCCTAGCCGTCCAAGCCTCGTCAAGTAGCTCGATGAGCTTCGAACGATCAACAGTAAAAACGGTGTGTAGTTGCTTTGATGGATTTGACTTGGGTTTCAAATGTTCAAGAACGTGCAGCACGCGATTTCCTTGTGCCGATCCCGGTCCGTAAACCAACCCTCGCGTCGATTTCCATGTCTTGCTAGCAGCATTGAAGGTAAGCTTCCCGGCAGTAACCGCTGCCATGGCGTTGCGGGCCGCCTTAACGCTCCGCGCCATCTTTATGGCATTTACAGCAGTTCCGATCCCCTTTCCTACTCCGGCAGTGCCGACCTGCCACATGACCTCATCTTTTAGCAGGTTCCCGAACAAAGCTCCTGCTTCGCCGGCTTCGGCCTCCATCTTCGTGAACGCATCTTCGTATCCCGGAAGGTTTAAAGCCTGAGCCTGCTGAATTGAGGCGCCATAGATTCGCACTGCACCTCGCCCGAGTGTCGCAAAGAAGCCGCCATATTTGTCATCCAAGGCGGCGTAAAGCTTCGTCGCTGCGGTCTCGTCGGTGTCATCCCATTCACTGTCGCCGAAAAGATGGAAGGTTTTCAGCCAGTTGCTGGCGATGCCCAGCACATGTTCGTCCTCTTCCCAGTCCCATGCATAGGCGTTATAGTCCCGTTTCTCAATCGTGTATCCTTGAACAAGGGCATACCGGAGCAACTTGAGACCGTCATCCCCGTATCTTTCCACGAACTTCCCAATCATGCCCTCTTCTGTCCACATCCCCGTCGGGTCGGTGCCGTTGATGGGGTTGCTGCGGCAGTATTGGTAGAGGTCCTGGCCGTCGATATAGCCGACGTCGCGCTGCTGCCAGCGGCCGAGGTTTGAACCGTAGACGCGCTGGCCTACGAAGTACAGGCCCGAGGCGTCATCCAGCCAGTACCCGGCGTAGTAGATGCCCATTGGGTTGGACGGCAGCGACAGTTCCGTCCACGTCGGCGTGTACGTCTTCATGTTGCCGTACCCGTCGTAGCTGAACCGTGTGATCAGCAGCCCGCTCTCCAGCACGTGGGCCGTCACGTTGTTGTTGGCGTCCTGAACGATGTACCACGTCGCGCCCGTCTCGTCGGCGAAGCTCCCGTCGTCGTCAGAGTCAAAATACTGCGTCTGGAGCACCTGCGCCCCGATGTTCCGGGCCGACCAGACGTACTCGTCCAGCGTGTCGCTTCCGGGGCCGCAGTCGGCCAGGCGCTCCACCACCTGACCAGCCGCATTGAAGTACCAATCCTCCTGCGTCGCGTTGCCGCCATGGGCCTGGATGCGCTGCCCCTGCCCGTCGTACTCGTACGTAGTCCACGCCCCGGGATTCTCTCCGCCGGTGCGCTGGCC
>JAJFVE010000103.1 GCA_021371965.1 Planctomycetaceae bacterium | reverse complement strand
GATCCAGCTATTGAGGTTGATCCAGTTCTTGATGTCTTTCATCCGCTTGCGGTACCACGGCACGTACTCGCTGAGGTGGCCGTTGCTCTCGGTGGAGTAGTAGCCGAACCGCTTGAGCATGTCGATGCGGACCTTCTCGCTATCCTTGAACGCCGGATGATTCTGGAAGCCTTCCAGCAGGCGGTCGCACCAGTCCTCGCCCTTGTAGATCACCTGGATGTACCAGGTCTGGTGATTGATGCCGGCACAGATGATGTCGACTTCCTTGGTCGAGACCTTCTTGTAGCCCTTGGAGTCGGGCTTCTTGCCCTTATTGATGATGAACTCGATGACGTTGGTGATCTGCCAGTGCCCGCCCATGACGCCGTGGCACAGGCCGATCGTCGGCACCATGCCGTGGTGGTTGGCCGCCCAGGTGTTCATCGCGTTGGGGTTGGCGTAGTTGAGGAACAGGGCATTGGGCTGGGCCACCTCGCGGATGTCGCGGCAGAAGTCCAGGATGCAGGGGATATTCCGCTGCCCGTACATGATGCCGCCGGCGGCCAGCGTGTCGCCGACGCACTGGTCGACGCCGTACTTGAGCGGGATGTCGATGTCGAGCTTGAAGGCTTCCAGCCCGCCGATGCGCGTGCAGTTGATGACGTAGTCAGCGCCTTCGAGGGCCTTGCGGCGATTGGTGGTGGCGACGATCTTGGCCGGCAGCTTGCTGACGGCGATGTCCTTCTCGCAGAGCTGCTTGACCATGTCGAGGTTGCGGGCGTTGATGTCGGTAAAGCCGAACTGCGTGTCGGCCAGCTCGGGCACGGCCAGGATGTCGCGCATGATGCCGCGGGTGAAGCCGACGCTGCCTGCGCCGATGAATGCCACCTTGATTGCCATGAGACCATTCTCCAAAAGAGGTCTGAAAGTTCCGGAAGAATCCACGCTTCTAATCGCGCGGGCGGGGGGTGTCAAGCGCATTCGCGCCGGCTTGCACCCTCTCGCATCCAGACAACTGACCACAGAGGCACAGAGAAAACGAGGGGAGAACGAAGATGCTCGACCGCAAAGATCGCAAGACACGTAAAGGAACTATTTGGTGAAACAACCAGGGGACACGGCGGCTGAAGAACGGCCGCCATGCCATGGCACCCGGTTATCATCATTCCGTCATTCCGATTTCGGGGCCAGGGGTTGGCCGCGTTTGTCGCGGTAGGCCTGGAGGAACTGCGGGGCGGGGAAGGCCTGGTCGAAGGATTCGCCGGCGACTTTGCACTGGCGGGACAGGTACGGCGCGACCATGTCATAGACCATCAGCACCGGTCCGGGATCGTCGGCGCTGCGCGAGGGCCAACGCTCGGCGATGGCCGCGTAGAGTTTTATCCTCGCTGACAGGGGCAGTTCGTATCCCTGGGCGCGGGGATCGACCAGCAGGTCGCGCAGCTGCGCAGCCAGCGGGGTCTTGAACTGCTCCCAGCCTTTCATGTCGCGTTTGGAGAGGCGCTTGGCGGCCTCTTGGTAGACTCCCGCCGCATAGGCCATGTAGCGGTTGTACCCGGCGCGGTCATCGAGCGCCAGGCACACCAGGGCCGACTGGATAGACGCGGTCAACTGCTGGCTGACGCGCAGGGGGATGATGTTCTTGTCCTGGACGAGCTTGGCGAAGAGGAATTCCTCGAGTGTTCCGTTCCATTCGGGTTCGGCGGGCTTGTAGTTGGCCCGCACCCAGTCGAAGTACTGCTGGGCCTCGCCGACGAGCCCGCGGAACCAGAGCATCTGGATGGCCTGCGACAGGTAGTTGATGTGCCCGTCGCGGTGGAGGTTGTCCTTGTACGTCGGCAGCGGCGTGGTGCCCTTGGCCCTTTCGCCGGCCAGCCACGCCTGGATCAGCATGTCGTACTCCTGCTGCACGAGGGCGATATAGCGGCGGTCGGCGGAGAAATGTATCTTGGGCCAGTTGGGGTTGGCCGGGTCTTCCTCGTACGTCATGCGCCCGAACCAGGTCATGTCCTTGAGGCAGTAGGTGACCATTCGCGCCAGGGCCACCGAGTCGAAGGAGCTGTCGAACTTGTGCCCGCTGGCGCCCACGCCGTAGAGGGTCCAGTACAGGGCGTGCGAGGGGGCGACGCGCCAGTCGAGCGGGGCGTTGAACCGGATCATCAGCTCCATCATGAAGCGGCTGTCCATGTGGTGCTCGTTCCAGAGAATCTGCGCCCGCACGAACGCCAGCAGCGCCTTGCGGGCGTCGGCGTAGGCGGGGTCGTTGATCAGCTCGGCCAGGGCCTTGGTGCGGTCGTCCCCCGGCTCGACGCTCTGGTAGGCGCTGCGCGCGGTGGCGACGGCGTCGTCCTTCGACCAGGCGTTGTACGCCTGGAGCAGCGAGCGATCGATGGCCACGCCCAATGCCGCCAGTCGCGCGGCGTACTCGGCGGCCTGGGGCTGATGGTAGATCTTCAGCGGCGAGTTCTCGTCGGCCGGTCCGTGCAGCACCAGGGCGAGCTGATCGGCCTGGATGTATTTGTGGGCCTCGTCGGCGCGATGGAGGGGGTTGCGGTCGACCGGGGCGTTGGCGATGGGCATGAAGGCCTCGATGGCCGCGGTGGTCGAGGCCCCCGGCGGGCTGGCCAGCAGGTCCTGCATCATCTTGGCCAGGGCCTGCTTGTAGGCCCAGTGCATCTCGTCCATGTCGCCGCCGACTTTTTCGATGAAGGTCCAGGCCAACTGGTTGTACAGCAGGATGCTGGTGGGGTTGATCTCCAGCCCCTGGTCGCGCAGCAGCTTGATGCCGTTGTAGACCCACCGCCAGCGGTCCTCGCGGGTGTCGCAGGTGGCCGAGATGTTCCAGGCCATCTGCCAGGACTGGAACTTCCACACGCCGGGGAACTGCGGCGAGAGCTTGCAGATCAGGTCGGCCATCTGCATCGCGTCGTAATGCTTGCCCTCCTGGTGGAGGTCCTGCGAGCGGATCCAGAGGTAGTTCACCAGCGGCGCCCGCAGGCCGCCCGGCATCGCCATCAGCAACGCCACCGCCGGGTGCTGCGACGTGACCACGTCGGGTTCGACGGCATTGAGCCCCTGGGCGTTCATGCACAGGGGGTTCAGATTCCACTTGAAGTTGACGCCGACGGGCGTGAAATCCACGTTCACCGGGTGCGTCAAGGGAATGGCCGCCGCCACCGCCGCGGCGGCGATCAGCAGCGCGATGATCTGTTTTACGCGAGGCCCTTGGGGCATATCAGCACTCCGTCATACCTGCACGCGGGCCAGCTCGCGCTGGCGGAAGATCAGGCAGCCCAGGCACACCAGCAGCAGTGAGCGGAAGGCGCCCGTCGACACCGCCACCTGCGTGAAGAAGTCCCACGAGATCACTTTGCCCTCGGCCAGGAAGTCGCCGGGCGAGATGGCCGGCAGGTTGGGCAGCACCATGCTCATCAGCGCCAGCACGTAATGCCCCACCACGGCAAAGGCGTCGTGCGAATAGTACGTCATGTTGGTGGCGCTGGCCAGGAAGGGCATGAGCTGGGCCACGATGAACCCGGCCATGCCCGCCAAGGCAGCGACGGGGAAGGACAGGAAACTGCCCAGCATCAGCGCCATGGCGGCGACGAACACCGCCCGCACGACGATCATCGCCATGCCGCGGGCGAAGTTCCCTTCAAAGCTGCCCACGGGATAGAGCATCTGGAGGGTGTCGTGGCTGATCACCAGCGGTTTGCGCGAGGCGTTGATGAATTGCGCGGTAACCTTGCCCTCGTCGCTGACGACCGCGGCCGAGACCGTCAGCGTCTGGGTGCTGTACATCGGCAACTGCCGCGGGCGGCGCATTCCGTCGGCGACGGAAGTCTTGGGGTTGATGAGGACCCATTGGCCGAAGACCTGGTCCTCGGGCACGTTGTCGTTGACGATCTTCTGGATCTGATAGCGAAGCTGCAGCGTCGCCACGAGCGTCAGGGTGACGTCTTTGCCTTCACCCAGGGCCGCGACGGCCGGGAGGGCGGCGTCCTCTTCGTCGAAGAGCACGTCGACGAAATCGTTACCCGCGCGGTACATCTCGCCGGCGGCGTCGTTGACCTTCAGCGGGGCGCCCAGCCTGAGGCGCCCGACCACGGCGGGGGCGATCGTCAGTCGCACCAGCTTTCCTTTTTCGGCGCCCTGGCGGGTGGACTTCAGGGGCATTACGAATCGGACCCGGGCGGGGACCTGGCTCCGGCTGGCGGCGATATCGATGCCGCTGAACGAGACCTGCGTGAGCGTCCCGGGGGCGACGCGCTGCATCCGGTCGAGCTCGACGGCAATGGTCTTCTTGCGCTGCATCTGCTCGGCTTCGTCGCGGTCGCGGGCGTGCTCGGCCGATCCGGGGCTCAGGTACGCGGCGATCTCCCGCTCGTAGACGTCGGGGCGATTCTTCTTCATCGCCTTGATGGCGTCATCGGCGGCCTCCGCGGCCGCCAGCGGATCGGCCGCCACCCACTGGCGGGCGACGAAAACTTCCGTCTCAACGGCCTTGCGGTCGGCGTACGAGCCGCTACGGGCCTGCTGTCGCAGGTACTGCGCCAGTCCCCAGATCGACAGACCCGTCGCCGCGATCAGCAGCACGTTGAGCAGCACCAGGCCCAGCCAGCGCCCCACGAGGTATTCCCATCGCGCCACGGGCTTGGTCGCCAGCGTGAAGATCAGCTTGCGGTCCATGTCCTGCGACATGATCGTCGCGCCCAGGAACAGCGTCATCAGCGAGGTGACGAACGCCACCAGCGACGTCGAGTACGACAGGAACGTGTAGATGCGCCCGCCAGCCGTCCCGTCGCCCTGGATGTGGAACACCCCCGCCACCGACAGCACCAGCATGCCCGCCAGCAGGGCCGTCATCTTCATCCGCATCGCCTGCCTGAGCGTGCCCATCGCGACGGTTCGCACCGTGAAGGATGCCACAGCCGCCGCCAGGGCCCCCGCCGCGGCGATTATCTCCAGCACGTGGGCAAGCCCGCGCAGCGTCTGCACGGTTCGCGGCGGCAGCCCCGCGGCGTCGCCCAGCCCGACCGAGGCCAGAACGTCCAGCGCCCCCGTTACCAGCAGCACCGCTACGGCGATGAAGAACGCCAGCGACCGCCTGGAGGCGGCCGTGGCCGGGGGCAGAGCGTATTGCAGTGAAGGCGACTCCATGCGTCAGGCCTCGCCCTGATCCTTGCGGCCGTCGGTGCCGCCTAGAAGTTGATTGAGCACGTCGCGGTCAGCCTGGACAACCGGCGCGGGCTTGTCCTGCCGCGGGACCGGCGGCGGGGCCGCCGCCGGGGCGGGCGCGACGAGCGAATCGAGCACGTCCCGCTGGGGTTGGGGCACCGGCGGCGCGGCGACGGGCGCCTCCTGGGCCGGGGCCGGCTGGGCTGCCGTCAGAAGGTCTTCGATGACCGCCCGCCCGTCGAGGGGTTCCCGGTCCGGCTGGCGGAGGAACTCGGCCACCCCTCCGGTGGGCGCCGCCCCGCCGGTCTTGACGTTTCCGGCCTGGGCGTCGGCGACAATCTTGAGGAAGACCGATTCAAGCCGGTCCCGCGGGGCGGCGACCTCCTTGATGTCGCGCCCGTTCCTCTGGAGGACGGCCCGCACGGCGTCGAGGGTGGGTTGGTCGAGCTGGTCGGTGGTGATCTGCGTCAGCGAGGTCTGGGTCAGCAGGTCGCCCACCGCCCCCATGGCCCGCACGCGTCCGCCGTAGAGCACGCAGACGCGGTCGCAGACGTCCTCGACGTCGGCCAGCATGTGGCTCGAGAGCACCACCGTCTTGCCGCGGTCGACCAGGATGCGCACGAGGTCCTTGAAGTGCCGCGTGGCGTTGGGGTCCAGGCCGCTGGTGGGCTCGTCCAGGATCAGCAGGTCCGGGTCGTTGATCAGCGCCTGGGCCATGCCGATGAGGCGCTTCATGCCCTTGGAATATTCGCCGATGCGCCGGTACGCCACGGCCGACAGACCCACCATGTCCAGCAGCATGTTGATGCGCTGGAGG
>JAJFVE010000102.1 GCA_021371965.1 Planctomycetaceae bacterium | reverse complement strand
GCAGCTTTGCGGGTTCAGGGGGAATTGACCCCGGCGGAGGCTGCGGACGTGCCTGTAGGCGAAGGCGACGGCGGCGGTGACGTAATCCTGGATGCCCTGGTATTTGCCCTTGGCATCGGCAGAGACGATCTTGGAGAGGCGGACGGGCTTCTTATAGCGGTAGTAGGCCCAGCGCGTGCACTCCGGCGGCGGGTCCTGTCCGGCAAAGACCGTGGACTTCGCGCCGAGAGTGTAGAAGGGCATTTGGAATTCGCTGCCGCTAAGGATGCTGTTGGGGGAGTTCCCGTCGCCGCCCTTGTAGTCGTACACGGCAAAGGCCTCGCCAGTGCGGGTGACGTCAACGCGGTCCATTTTGCCGTGAATCAGCAGAACCTCGCCCTCGTCGGGCGGCAGCTCGGCGCGGTAGTTGGCCTCGAAAGCGCGGGGAGCGTAGTCGCCCATTTTCTCGATTTCGTGCTGCACAAGCTGCCGCAAGTCCCGGCGGGCTTGCTCGCGGGCGAGACGCCACAGAGCGCGGTGGGTGACGAGCCCGCGGTTCTCCCACTCACCGAAGAACTGATCCACGAGCGCGTCCATGCGGGCCGTCTCGGCTTCGGTTTCGGCGGGGGAGAGGGGCTGGCCGACGGGGCGGCCGAGGAAGAAGTTGTGCAGGATACGGTGGATGATCGTCCCGAGGTCCAGGGCCTCGACCTCCTCGCCAGGCAGCTCGACCGTCTCCAGGTGCAGTACGCGGTCCAGCAGGAAGCGGAAGGGGCAGGTGCCGTAGGTGCCGAGGGCGGTGGCGCTCCAAGGGCGCGTGGGGCCATAGCGCGCGGTAAGCTCGGAGTGAATGGCGGGGCTGGAGAGAATGCCGTCATGGCATTCCAGCGGGTCGAACGAGTTGCGCTGCTTCTCAACGGCGGCGGAGGTGAAGGCGTGATCGGCGAGGGTGCGCGAACGACCATCGGGAAGGTCCACGAGCGACCACAGAGAGAGGTCCTCGTCCTTCTGCACCCGCTCCAGAAGCTCGCGGAGAGAGGCGACTTCGCGGGCCTCGACGACCACGTCGGAGAGCTTGCGCTGGCGCACTGGGAGGGTGTCGGGGAGGAAGGCTCTGGTGACCTCTTCCACATAGTGCGTTGGCGGCAGCGGCTGGCCCTCTGGGTCCACAGTGGGGTAGCTCAGGTACAGGCGGCGCTCGGCGGCGGCGCAGGCGAGGTAGAAGAGATACGCTTCGTCCTGCTGTTGCTCCGAGGACAGGGCGAGGGCAATACCGTCGCGGCTGAGGCGCAGTCGCTCGCGGTCATCGAAGAAGGGCTGCTCGCGGCGGACCTGCGGCCAGGAGCCCTCGACCAGGCCGCCGATGAAGAGGTAGGGTTTGCGGACCTGGCGGGCGCTGAGAACGTCGGAAGCGAGAATGCAGCCTTCCTGTGGCGGCGGGCCATCGAAGGTTGTGTTGTCGCAAAGCGCGGTGAGTTCGGCGCAGAAGGTCTCGAAGCTGATGGGGCTCGCGGCGGCTGCGGGGAGAAGCGCCTCGGCTTGAGCGTAGGCGCGCAGGGCGTCGAGAAGCTGCTGGTACGCAGCTACGTTGACGGCGGTTTCATGCGGGGCAGCAGCGTGGACCAGGCGGCGCGGGACCTGCAGGTCCGATAGCAGTTCCAGCAGGCGGCGAACATGCTCGCGGCGGGTTTGCGCCGAGGTGAGACGGTCGAGGCGGGTGGCGAGACGGCTGAAGAGGGCCGCGCAACGCTCCAGCAGCAG
>JAJFVE010000085.1 GCA_021371965.1 Planctomycetaceae bacterium | reverse complement strand
GATCGTCCTGGCCTCCAAACGCGGAAGCGTCTCGCTGCTGCAGCGCCGCCTGGCCGTGGGATACACCCGCGCCAGCCGCATCATCGACCAGATGGCGATGGCCGGCCTGCTGGGCGAATACAAAGGCAGTCAGGCCCGCGAAGTGACGATGACCCTCGACGAGTGGCACCAGATGAAAGACTCCATCGCCGCCGATCAAAGCGGCGCCAGCAGCGCCGACGGCACACCGACGAGCGTCTAACCGCATTTCCAATTTCCGATTTGGAATTTTCAATTGAACAACATCGCCACCCCGTCATCCCATCATTCATCATTCCACAATTCCGTTCTACCCTCATTCCCTTCTTCCATCCTTCCTCCTAGAATTCCTCGGAGGGCAGGACCATGGACACTTACCTTGTCGTCAGGCACCAGATCGGCGATTTTGAACAGTGGAAGAAGGTCTTTGACGAATCCGACGACTTGCGGCGGCGATACGGCATCGGTCACGGGTGGATCTTGCGCGACATCGAAGATCCTCACCGGGTGACGGTGATGCTTTCGTACCAGAGCCAGGAGCGGGCGCGGCAATTCATGGCGCTGGATTCGCTCAAAGACATGATGCGCCGCGGCGGCGTAAAGGGCGAACCGATCGTCACGTTCGTCGAGCAGGCCGCCGAGGTGGCGGAGCTAACGCCAACGACGGACGCATGGCCGTTCTGCTAGAACGAATCCCCGCCGCTTGCGACGCAGCCGTTTTGCGACGCAGCCGTTACGCAGCTATGAAAGCTGCGCGAGGAGCCTGTCTTTGTACTTGCCAACCACGTCGGCGGCGGAGGCCTTCAGCGGCGCCAGCGGCCTGTACGTCACGCCCAAGGCGCTGACGTCCACCCCGTAAGGATGTTTGTTCAGCATGGCGGCCTTGGCGCAGATCGCCGCTCCCAGCGTCGTCGTTTCGGCGACGGCGTTGCCGTTGCGGTCGAACATCGCATATGTGGGGCGCCCCGTGAGGGTCGCCAGCAACCGCCCAAAACACGCGTCCTTCGACGCCCCCGCCGTCAGAACCAGCGGGACGGACGGATCCTGCGCGATCGCCTGCACCTGCTGAGCGGTCATGATCGCGGTGGTCAGGTTAAGCACAACGCCCGCCCGCGCCGCATCGGCAAAAAATGCCGCTTCATTGACGATCCGCCCCTTCGCGCCAGGGAAGGGTCCGGTCCCATGATTGGCCGGTGCGATATTCGGAATCACGAAACACTCCGCCTCAGCAGCAACTCGCCCAACTAGAGCTTCCTCGAACTGGTCGCCGGAGTGACCCGTTCCCCGAGTTTTTGAAGCAATCAGGTCCTTAACATGCTTGAAATCGTTCCCGCCGCCGTACCGCGCCGTCACCACCGGTTGTCCGTCAACGGTCCCCTGCACGAGAATGTCTCGCGCGTATCCATCGGGCGGAAGTTTCGCCCGCCCGCCGATCTGGGCGATCATCGTCCACGTCCCGCCCTCGACCTGGATCACCGGGCGCTCCGCCATCTCTGGAAACGCCTGACGGAACGTCGACATGATCGGAATGTGCGACAGACACGTGTCGTGCCCTCCAGGAACAACCGTGGGCCGACACGACAACCCTAGCGACTCCGCCTGCGACTGGGACATCTGCCCCAGCGCGCGATATGCCACCGCCGCCCGCGCGGGAACCAATCGCCCGAAAGAGGCGATCTTGCCCGCGGCCGCGCTGGGTGTGCCGGGAGCAGCCTGAACGTTGCGCGTGCCGCTGTGGCACATCCAATAGCTGTGCTCGTTGCCGGCCGTCGCGATAGCGGACAGATAATCCCCGCCGAGGTAGTGCCCGCTCATCAGCACGCCGTAGATGCCGAATGCTTTGGCGCGGGCGAGGACGTCGCCGCGGCGCATTTCCTCGAACACGAACCGCTTGAGCAGTGTCAAGCTGCCGGGAAAGTCACGGATCGAGCCGGTCTCGACGAAGAACTCGTCGCGGCCGCCGGCCAGGGCGGCGAACCGCTGCTCCACTTCCTCGTCGAAACGCTGGCTGTACGAGAGCGTCAGGTTCCCGCCGGGGGTTTCGCAGAGGCGATTGGCCTGGTCCACTAATCCGCCCGAGCAACCGCGGGCGACCGGTGCGATGGCGGCCGCGGCCCGCAACGATGCAGGCAGCGCGGCGATCGCCGAGTCGAACCATGCCAGTTCTGCCCCCGTATCGTTGAAGAGCAAACCGTCGTAGGTGCAAGCCGGCGAGACCGCCGATTCGGACGCTGCCGTCGCCAGCGTGTCGAAATCGAGCACCTCAAGCTTGATGTTAGTCGCGCCGTCGACGGGGACGATGATGGTTTTTTCGCTCATGGCGGAGGGATTATATAGGACCAAACGCGGCGGAGACACCAACTATTTGTCACACCCGCCTCGAGACAAAAAAACAAGCGGCACGGTCGGTTGCACTTATCAGGCCCGCTTGCCGGATGGCGGGTCTGACAGCGCCCCAACCGTGCCGCACTTTCCAGGTCTCCCTCCGCGGTCGGCTCCCCCCAAAAGCTCGACGAGGCTGTACGCGCTGTCTGAATCCGGCCCCGTATCACGGTCCTTGTAGAGGCCGACGCTCGGCCCTCGAGTTCGCCGGTCAGAAATCCGGCGCGTACAGCCTTCGTCAAACATCGAATCCAGGCGGAGAAGACGCGGGGGTCTCCACCTTCTGTTCCTCAAAAGGCAGCCCCGCCTGCTGCCATTCATTTCACTTGTCAAAGGATCCTTCCGCGCACCTCTCCGTCGCATCACCAAATTCTATGCCCAGTTGGTGCGATTCCGCCTCTCAACATTTAGGAGATCAGGCGGAAAAACATGTCAGTAATCCACCGATATGGACGCAGAACCCGGGGGACACGATCCCCCCAAAAAAAGGCAGGCTCAGGGTGTGCTTACCTGAGCCTGCCTTATGAAATCCTGTGCCGGCTGCGAACGGGCTACTTCTTCGCGTCGGGGTTTTCCTGCTTGGCTTCCTCGCCCACTCCGCGGATGGCCCAGCGGGCCAGGTGCATGCGGCTGTTGTCGTCGATCTTGAGCACGACTTCGTCCTCGCGCACTTCCACGACGCTGCCGATGATCCCGCCGATGCTGGTCACACGGTCGCCTTTCTTGAGGCTCGATAGCATTTCCTTCTTCTTGGCGGCCTGCTTGCGCTTGTTGCGACCCATGAACAGCCACATCAGCACCACCGCGCCGAGCATCACCCAGATGAACGGACCCTGGGAATCGGTCTTGCGCGGTTGGGTGCTGGCAGGCTCGGTGGCCGCAGGCGCCACTTGGCCCGCAGGCGCCGGCTGAAGCTGCGCCGACTGAGGGGCGCTGGCGGGTTGGCCGTTGCCCAGGTTGTCAGCCGGCTGGGCCAGAACCGGCCCAACCAGTACCATCGTCAAAAGTCCCGTTGCGATTGCCGCGACCGTCATCCGCATTTCGTAGTCCCTTTCTGTCCTGGTCGAACGTCGACCGTCCCGAAAGTGTAGCAGAGAACAAGGCATAACAACAGTTCGAAGTTTCTGTGGGGATTAGGTCAGAGGTCGTAGGGCTTAGGGCTGACGCCTGAGGTCTGAGGCCCTTATGTCTGTACCACAACCCTAAGACCTGTGACCTATGCCCTTTCCTCTTCCATCCCCGCCAGCCACTGGCCGCTGCGGGACTCGAAGTTGCCGGCGGCGATCGCCTCACGGATGGCGGCCATGAACTGCCCGAAGAAATGCAGGTTGTGGATGGTCATCAGCGTCGGGCCGAGCATTTCTTGCGCCATGAACAGGTGGCGGATCGTCCCGCGGCTGAAGTTGCGGCAGGTGTAGCACGTGCACGTCTCGTCCAGGGGCAGGGCGTCGCGGGTGTAGCGGGCATTTCGCAGCCGCATGCGGCCACGCCAGGTGAAGGCCTGGGCATTGCGGGCGTTGCGGGTGGGCAGGACGCAATCGAACATGTCAATGCCGCGCAGCACGGCCGCCAGAATGTCACGCGGCTCGCCCACGCCCATCAGGTACCGCGGGCGGTCGGCGGGAAACTGCCCGTCGATGCCGTCCAGCACGGCCACCATCGGCTCGTGCCCCTCGCCGACGCTCAGCCCGCCGACGGCGTACCCGGGCAGATCAAGTTCCACCAGCCTCGCGGCCGACTCCGCCCGCAGATCCAGATGCGCCCCGCCCTGCTGGATCCCGAACAGAGCCTGCTCGTTAGCGGCGAAGCTTGCTCCGCGCGTTTCACCGCACGAGCTCTCACCCGCCGCGCCACCCCGCCATGCGTCCTTGCACAAAGAAGCCCACAGGGCACTGCGACGTACGGCCTGGGCTACATGCTCGCGGTCGGCCTTACCGGCGGGGCATTCATCGAGTTGCATGATGATGTCGGCCCCCAGGGCCTGCTGCACCTCGATAGCCCGCTGGGGCGTCAGGGCTACTTGCGAACCGTCCACGTGCGAGCGAAAGGTCACGCACTGATCGTCGATCTTTCGCAGGTGCGCCAGCGAGAAGACCTGGTACCCCCCGCTGTCGGTGAGGATCGGTCCGTCCCAGCCCATCATCTTATGTAGCCCGCCCAGGGCCCGCACGGTTTCGGGGCCTGGCCGCAGGAGCAGATGGTAGGTATTGCCCAGCACCATCTGCACCCCGCAGGCGCAAAGCTGCTCGGGCGTGACGCCCTTGACCGTACCGGCCGTCCCCACGGCCATGAACACCGGCGTGCGCACCTGCCCGTGCGGGGTGGTCAGAGCCCCCGCACGTGCGCGGCCATCAGTCTTCTCAATGCGGAAATTGAACATGGAGTGAGGATACCTTTGCCGTCGCTGATTTGCTACCGGATGTAATGCGCCTGTTTCTTGTGATAGGATTAGGAACCGGGAGCCGGTTCCCAAAAAATAGGAGAAACTCTCTTGCTGGACCCCAGAATGAAGAAACTCGCTGACGTGTTGGTGGGTTATTCCTGCAAAGTGCAGCCGGGCGAGCGCGTGCTGATCGACGCCATCGACATTCCGGCCGAGATGGCCTGTGCGCTGATCGAGCGTGTGGCCGCGGCCGGCGGCGTGCCCTTCTGCGATGTCATCCAGGCCAGGATCATGCGGGCCTTTGTCATGAGCGCAACGCAGGAACAGATGGCGATGTACGCCCAGCGCGGCCTGGATTTCATGAAGCAGTGCCAGGCCTACATCGCCGTGCGCGGCAGCCAGAACATCACCGAGATGTCCGACGTGCCCGACGAGCGGATGAAGATCTACCGCTCGGCCATGAAGCCCGTCACCGACCAGCGCGTCAAGCACAGCAAGTGGGTCGTGCTGCGCTGGCCGACGCCATCGATGGCCCAGCTTGCCGGAATGAGCACCGAGGCGTTTGAAGACTTCTTCTTCGACGTGTGCAACCTCGACTACGCCCGCATGGCCAAGGCCGAAGACATCCTCGTCAAGCGAATGGAGCGGGCCGACCGCGTGCGGCTGATCGGCCCGGGAGAGACGAACCTGGGGTTCTCGATCAAGGGCATCGCGGCGATCCCCTGCGTGGGCGACCGTAATATCCCCGACGGCGAGTGCTACACCGCCCCCGTGCGCGACAGCGTTAACGGAGTCATCCAGTTCAACGCCGGCACCATCCACGACGGCAAGCCCTTCGACAACATCCGCCTGGAGTTCAAGGCCGGCAAGGCCGTGAAGGCGACGGCCTCGGACACCAAGGCCCTCAACGAGATCCTCGACATCGACGAAGGCGCCCGCTACATCGGCGAGTTCAGCCTGGGCTTCAATCCGCACATCCACCGCGCGATGCGCGACATCCTCTTCGACGAGAAGATCGCCGGCTCGATCCACCTGGCCCTGGGCCAGGCCTATGACGAAGCCGATAACGGCAACCGCTCGAAGAACCACTGGGACATGGTCATGATCCAGACCGAACCCTACGGCGGCGGCGAAATCTGGTTCGACGAAGAACTCATCCGCAAAGACGGCCGCTTCGTCCCCGACTATCTCCACCCACTGAATCCCGAGAACTTGGTCTAAAGCAGCGACAGCTAACCCTGTGCTGCCTGGAAGATCTTCAGGCAGCTTGCCAGGACCGCAGGCATGTCGGCCAGGGCGATCTGGCTGGCGGCGTCGGATTTGGCTTTTGCCGGTTCGGGGTGGGTTTCGATGAACAGGGCGTCGGCGCCGGCGGCCATGGCGGCTTTGGCCAGGACGGGCGCGAACTCGCGGCGGCCGCCCGAGGCGTTGCCCAGGCCGCCGGGCTCCTGCACCGAGTGCGTGGCGTCGAATACGACCGGAGCGTACTGGCGCATCTCGTACACGCCGCGGAAGTCCGTAATCAGCCGGTTGTAGCCGAAACTCGTCCCGCGCTCGGTGATGAGCACCTGGTCGTTGCCGGCCGTGCGGACCTTCTCGACCGCCCCGGCCATGTCCCATGGGGCCATGAACTGCCCCTTCTTGATGTTGACGGGCTTGCCGGACTTAGCGGCGGCCACCAGCAGGTCCGTCTGGCGGCACAGGAATGCGGGAATCTGCAGGCAGTCGACGACCTTCGCCGCCGGGGCGATCTGTGCGATCTCATGCACGTCGGTCAGCACCGGCACGCCGACATCCTTCCTTACTTGCGCAAGCCACTTCAGCCCCGTCTCGATACCCGGGCCGCGATAGCCCGCCGCGCTGGAGCGATTGGCCTTGTCGTAGCTGGCCTTGAAGATGTATCCCACGCCGAGTTTGGCGCACGTGTCGCGCATGGTGTCCGCGACCGTCAGGCAGAGTTCCAGGCTCTCGGCCATGCATGGGCCGGCGATCAGCACGAGCTTACCCTGCCCCACAGCCACGGGTCCGATATTGCAGTGCAACTTCATAGTAGTTTTCTCTCCAGCCAAGCCTCAGCGGCCTGTTGGTCTAGCGTCATTGTCTTTGCCGATGCTGGAAATTTCTTGTGCATCAACTGTAGCACATCCGCTGGGTCCTCGGGAGCATCATGTTCACAGAAGTGCCGTATTGCGCCAGAGTCTCCCCTTCCACAAAGTAGTTCGATGCGCTGGTCGTGAAAACACTCAAGAACATACAGACCTTCTCTCGTCGGATCCCCATCAGCCATGGTCACATTCCAGTGGCTCTGCCCCCGCAACTCAGGAAAACTGGCCAACTCCTCGGCCCAAAAACCGAGATAATCTCTTACATGCTGACGCAACCTTGACTGATCGATTCGATTATCGCTGCCTGTTTCAGCCGCTTCCGCCAGAAGTTGAGAGACTGCTTGTTCCGTTCGTATGCGCAGGTCCATCAGCATTTTCCAATAGGCAGAAAAGAAGAAGGGCTAGTCCTATTCATACGACGTGGCCTCCTTTCCATGGCCAGATCGTGCGCCGTCCTGGCGCCGGGACAATCAGCTTAACCTGCTCGGAGCCGACGGAGATATCCAGCGGGCTGTCGGGTCCGACGTCGCCGTCGACCTGCGAGAGCACGCGGCGGTCGGTCTCGATGTGCAGCTTGCGGAACTGGCGGTACAGCGCGTTGCCCTTGAGCGGGTGGCGGCGCAGCATCGTCCAGGCCGCGTGCAGCAGCAGCGCCGTCTGCTCGTGGCAGGAGAAGACCACCAGGTCCAGCAGCCCATCGTCGAAGTGGGCGTTGCGGCAAATCCGCAGCCCCACCGCGTATCGCGAGATATTGCCGATGAACGCCAAGCCGTAGTCGTCGAAGATCTGCTCGCCGTCGGCCTCGATCCGCAGACGAGGGAAGTCGTGCTCCCAGAATGTCCGCCAGATCGGCCAGAAGTAGCTCAGGTGCGAGATGTGACCGGTGCGGGCCGACGAGACCCGCCGCACCACCTCGCCGTCGAACCCCACGCCGATGATCAGCAGAAAGTTGCGGTCGTTCACCACGCCCACGTCGCACGAGACGATCATGCGGGCGCGATAAATGTTGAGGATCGTCTCGGCGTCGGCCGACATCCCCAGTTCATTGGCAAGCAGATTCTCCGTTCCGGCCGGGCAGACGAGCATAGGCACTTGCGTGCCGGCCAGGGCGGTGGCCACTTCGTTGACCGTGCCGTCGCCGCCCCAGACGAAGATCGAGTCGGCGTCGTCGACGACTTTTCGCACGTAATCGGTGGCGTCATGCGGGCCGGTGGTGCGGTGCTCGACCAGGGCGATGCCCGCCGCCCGCATCGCCAGGCGCAGATCATTGACGAGCAGTTTCCTGCCGCCGTACCCGCTGTGCGGGTTGATCACCAGATGTACCGGTTTGCGTTGCATCGTTTTGTGGCATGGCCGTCCCGGCCATGCGCGCCACGGGCGTCTCGCCCGCGGTCCCTGATGCATGGGCGAGACGCCCATGCCACACCGCAAGAGCAAGGGCGGGACGCCCATGCCACTCACGGGCAAGATGCCCGTGCTACCGGGCCTTGCAGTTGCTATTGCAAGACTTCGGGGCGAAGGTATAATACTCCATTCGTCATTTAGCCGGTGACATCTTATCACTAAAACTTGGCGTTGAGGAGACCTGCGATGCCCGAGACGGTCAGCGAGAGCCTGGATACGGTTGTGCAGAAAGAGAATTGGACGCTTGAAGATCATGACGCGATCCTGGTCAAGCTGACGGAAGAGTCCAACGCCCCCGCCCGCGTGCGCAAGATTCTGGCGACGCTTGAAGCTGAAAACCCCGATCCCAAAGGCGCGGCCGCCCAGAAGATCGGCATCGCCCGCTACATGCTCTGGCGCTTCGACTCGGCGCTGGAAGCCCTCGCGGCCGCGCCCGACAACAAGGACCGCCGCTTCTTCCAGGCGCTGTGCTACAAGCACCTGCGCCGCTACGACAAGGCCCTTGAAGAGTTCGCCCGCGCCCGCGACAAGGGCGCCGACCAGGCGTCGGTCGACATCCAGATCGCCGAGACGCACGCGCTGTCGGGCAATCTCGAAACCGCGCAGGGGCTGCTGGGCAAGCTCGGCAAGAGCCTCAGCGACGACACCCGCTTCCTCGTGACGCGCGGGCTGACGAACGAACTGGCCGGCAACGACGACCAGTCGCTGGCCGACTATCAGCGCGCCCTGGAGATCAACCCCGACGACACGGCCGCGATGTTCCGCCTGGCGTTCTTCTGGGATCTGCACGGCGACGAAGAGCAGGCCATGACGCTCTACAAGCAGTGCGTCGAGCGCCCGCCGGTGTTCGCCAACGCCCTGTTGAACCTGGCGACGCTGTACGAAGACCAGGGCCTGTTCGACAACTCGATCAGTTGCCTGCGCCGCATCCTGGCGACCAACCCCAACCATCCCCGGGCCCGCATGTTCCTCAAGGACGCCGATAGCTCCAAGAACATGTATTACGATGAAGACCAGGCCCGCCGCATCGCCCACCGCAACGCCATCCTCGACATCCCCGTGACGGACTTCGAACTGTCGGTGCGGGCCCGCAACTGCCTCAAGAAGATGAACATCCGCACCTTGGGCGACCTGATCCGCACCAGCGAAGCCGAGCTGATGAGCTATAAGAACTTCGGCGAGACCTCGCTGCGCGAGATCAAGGCCATGCTCGGCGCCAAGGGCCTGCGACTCGGCCAGGCGCTGGAAGAAGCCGAGCTGTCAGGCCTGATCTCGGCCCCGGTCGCCAAGACCAACGTCAAGAACGAAGGCGTGCTGGCCACCCCGCTGGCACAGATCGCATTCTCTAAGCGCGCCCGCAAGGCCCTGGACAACCTGGGCATCACCACCCTGGGCGAACTGACCGCCAAGACCGAGGCCGAGTTGCTGGCCTGCGAGAACTTCGGCCAGACGAGCCTCAACGAAATCCGCCAGCGACTCGGCGAATACGGTCTGGCTCTGCGCGAACCGGATTGATCGAAACAAAACAGTAATCAAACCTGCCACAGATTTTCGTTGCGGAGCACCGACGGCATGGCGGCCTTCGATTTCAGAGCGTTTCTCGCTTCGCGACGCAACTGGCTGCGCCAGGCCGTCGCCCGCTACCGTGCGTTGCCTCCCATGCAGCGCCTCGGCCGGGCAATGGCCCTGTGCCTTCTGACGGCAGGGCTGCTGGGCCTGGCGATCGGGGCCGGCAGTTGCAGCCGCAAGATTCGTCCAGACCGCGACGCCCTCCCTTCCGGCAAGACGCCCCTGCTTCGCGTGCGCATCAGCGGGCGGACGGCGACCTCTGCCGACATCTTCACCACCGGCCCCTACCGCCTGCTCTGCGGCGGCGTGGTCGTCGGCGAATCGCCCCTGCCGCTCAAGAGCTCGCAGGTGCATCGGGTGGGCAATTCCTGGCAAGTCGGGCAGCGGCTGTTCCTGGGGCCGGACCTGACACTGGAGGCCCTCGACCGTTCATGCGTGGGCTTCTCCCGCAAGGCCTATCGCGGGACGCTTCGCATCGTGCCGGCCGGGTCCAACGCCCTGATGGTGATCAATCACATCGACCTCGACAATTATCTGGCCGGCGTGCTGGCCAGCGAACTCTACACCGACTGGCACATCGAGGCGTACAAAGCCCTGGCCGTGGCGGCGCGAACCTTCGCCCTCTATCACGTGCTGACCGCCCAGCCCGCGCAGACCTACGACCTCGGGGCCGATCAGTCCGCGCAAATGTACACCGGCATCGACGGCGAGATCGACAAGAGCCGCCAGGCCGTCCTCGATACGCGCGGCCTGGTGCTCGCGGCCGGGCCCGATGGCGACGAGCGAATCTTCATGGCCCAATACTCCGCCTGCTGCGGCGGGCGGGTAAACCCCGTCACCGTCCTGCGCGACGGCGAGAACATCGAGCCCCTTCGCGGCGGGCAGGTCTGCTCCGACTGCCGCGCCTCGAACTACTACCGCTGGCCGGAAGTCGCCGTCCCCAAGACGCAGGTCTACCTGGCCCTGATAGACGCCTTGGGCGACAAGGCCCGGGCCCTCAAGAACGTCGCCGACATCCGCACCGTCCAGAAGACGCCCTGGGACCGTCCCATCTGGATCGAAGCCGTCAGCGCCGAAGGCAAAACCCTGCGCCTGCGGGCCGAAAACCTCCGCTATGCCCTGATGACCCGCAAAGCTTACGCCCCGCAGGTGGCCAACATCCGCAGCAGCAACTGCACCATCCGCTCCCGCGGCGATTCCATCGTCTTCGCCGATGGCCGCGGTTTCGGCCATGGCGTGGGCCTCTGCCAATGGGGCGCCCAGGCCAAAGCCCTTCAAGGCTGGTCCGCCGATCGCATCCTGAACTTCTATTACCCCGGCGCCAAACACATCCCGGTGTACTGATTGCGGATTACTCACTGGGTCGCGCCGCTTTTGCGGTTGAGACTGCTCGACAGGTCACCATGTCCGCCGGCTGCGACCTGCTCGCCGAGACGCCCATCAAGAACATCGTCGAGCTGGTGGACGCCACCAGGACATTCAAGATGTAGATATCCTATCGCCGTCTGCGGCGCAGGAGCGCGGCCGCGTTGATCTGGGTCATGTCCCCGGTCCACCTGGTATTGCCGTTGACGCGCAGCCGCACGTACTGGCCGGCAGTCAGGTTGACGTTGGCGTACGTCAACCTGGCCGTCGCGGGGCCGATGTCTCTCTATTTTTCAGCGGAAATGCTTCCCTCATTCATCCACCCATGCATCTATCCCGCGTCCTGCATCTTCACCCGGTCTCTTCCAACGCCGCGCCCATCTGTTCCCACTGCGCGTACAGCCCGCGGAGTTCGCTGTCGCCGCAGGCGTAGTCGGCGCCGAGGGTGCGGACTCGTTCCATGTCGCCCGAAGCCGAGGCAGCCGAGATCTCTTCGCTCATCGTCTTGAGCTTGTCTTCCAGGGCGTGGATGCGCGTTTCGGTCTGCTCGAACTGGCGCTGGATCTTCTTGATTTCGTTGGCGGCCTTGCGACGCTGCTTCTCCTGCTCGCGGCGCTGGTCGTATTGTTCGATGCGTTCGGATTTGGCGGCATCGCCTTGCGTCGCGCCGGCGGGGCCGGCGGTTTCCACCTTGTCGCGCCAGGCGAGGTACTTGTTCCAGTCGCCCTTAAGTTCAGTAATCACGCCATCGTGCATGGCCCAGATGTGGCTGGCCAGGGCCTGGATCAGGTAGCGGTCGTGGCTGACGAAGATCACCGTGCCGTCGAACTCGCTGAGCACGTCCTGGAGCACCTCCTGCGAGAGGATGTCCAGGTGGTTCGTCGGCTCGTCCATCACCAGCACGTTGGCCTCGGCCAGCATCAGCCGCGCCAGCACCACACGGCTGCGCTGCCCGCCGGAAAGCTGGTCGATGCGTTTGAAGGCATCCTCTTCCCCCATCAGAAGCCCGCCCAGCAGCGAGCGGGCCTTGTACTCGCTCACCAGCGAGTTGCCCTGCCGCACGGCGTCGACGGCCGTCATGTCCGGCACCAGCTCCGCATGCGTCTGCGAGAGATACCCCACCTTCACGCCGGCGCCGAGGCGCGCCTGGCCGGCCAGGGCCGGCAATTGCCCCAGGATCGTCCGCAGCAGCGTGGTCTTGCCGCAGCCGTTAGGCCCGACGATCGCCACGCGCTGGCCGCGCTGGATGTCGAGCTTTTCGACATGGACTAACGGGGCGGCCGCATCGTAGCCTGCTTTCAGATCCACCATGTGCAGCACGAAGTCGCCCGTGCGCACGCCGGGGTTGAACCGCACGGAAATATGCTGGTGCTCGCGCGGCTTGGGGATGGCCTCGGTCTTCATGAAGCGCTCCAGGCGTGTGCGGCGGCCCTTGGCTTCCTTGGACCGCTGCCCGGCCAGGAAGCGGCGGATGAAATCTTCCGTCTCGGCGATGAACTCCTGCTGGGCCTGCCAGCGGCGCGAGCGCTCCTTGAACCGCTCGTCGCGCTGCGTGAGGTAGTGCGAGTAGTTGCCGCGGTAGCACTCGACGGCCGCGCCCGAAACCTCCCACGTGCGCGTAGTGACGCGGTCGAGAAAGTACCGGTCGTGCGAGACGACGATGACCGCGCCGGCGAAGCTCTGCAGGTATTCCTCGAGCCACTCGACGGTCTGGTAGTCGAGATGGTTCGTCGGCTCATCCAGCAGCAGCACGTCGGGGTCTTCCAGCAGCAGGCGTCCCAGGTACGCCCGCGTGCGCTGCCCACCCGAGAGCGTCGCCAGCGGCCGCTCCCAGACGTCGCGCTCGAAGCTCAGCCCCGTGAGCACCTGCTCGATCTTGCGGCTGTACGTGTACCCGCCGCGAACCTCGAACTCGTGCTGCAGCCGCCCGTAGCGGGCCATCAGCGCTTCGTCATCGCTACCTTCGATCTCGCCCGCCAGGCGGTGGACCTCTGCCTCAAGCCGGTGCAGGTCGGCGAAGACCGCCAGCATGGCCTCGTGCAGCGTCGCGCCCTCCAAGGCCGGCGGGTCCTGCGGCAGATAGCCGATCCGCAAACCGCTCTTGCGGTCGATGGTGCCCTCGGTGGGCGGCTCGAGCCCGGCCAGGATGCGGACCAGCGTGGTCTTGCCCTGCCCGTTAGGCCCGACCAGCCCCACGCGTTCCTGCGGCGCAAGGCTTACATGAACGTTCGTCAGAACGTCCACGTCCGACCAGCTCTTGCTGACAGCATTGGATGTAATTAACGACATCGCTTGCCGCTCCGTGGCGCGGCCTTTCCAGGCTGCGACCAGACACAGGCTGGAGGGGCCTGTGCCACCGCGCAAACTGTGATTGTAGCGTCCCCCGCATGGGCAAACACCCACGAATTGCAGGACTATCACCTGCACAGACGCGACAAAGTCCCGTCGCGACGGCCAGGGCACGGTCGCTGCGGCGCCGTTTGAAGACCTGAAGGTCGGTCAGAGCGTGCGGGCTTATTGCATGGCCGCCGACAATACGGTCCAGACGATCATCATCGCCAAGGCCGCGCAATAACTGGCGACAGTCCGGACGCCACGCACAACGAAGCTGTGCGTGGCAGTTCAGGCGTACTGGGCCGATAGCTCGCGGGCCATGGCGACCCAGTCCCACATGCGCTTGACGTCGCCGCGGACGGTGTGGAGGTCCTTCATGACGACCTCGGGGATGCAGCCGTTGGCGTAGCAGCAGTCCAGCACCTTCT
>JAJFVE010000052.1 GCA_021371965.1 Planctomycetaceae bacterium | reverse complement strand
AGGATCAGCAGGTCCGGGTCGTTGATCAGCGCCTGGGCCATGCCGATGAGGCGCTTCATGCCCTTGGAATATTCGCCGATGCGCCGGTACGCCACGGCCGACAGACCCACCATGTCCAGCAGCATGTTGATGCGCTGGAGGCGCTGGCGGCGCGGCTGGTGGAAGAGGCGCCCGTAGTAGTCGAGCGTCTCGCGGGCGTCGAGGAACGGGTAGAGGTACGTTTCCTCCGGCAGAAAACCGATGCGCTTCTTGATGCCTACATCGGTAGGCCGGTGGCCGAAGACGGCGATGCGCCCGCGCGTGGGGAACATCAGCCCCAGGGCCATCTTGATCGTCGTGCTCTTGCCCGAGCCGTTGGGCCCCAGCAGGCCGAACACTTCCTTGGGATAGATCTCGATGTCCAGGTCGGCCACGGCCGTGACTTTCTCGCGGCACCAGAAGTCGCGGAAGATCTTGGTCAGTCCTGCCGTGGCGATCACATGATGTCTGTCTTGGTCCATGGCGGTGCTCGGTCGTGTTAAGGAGCGGGCGTCAGGGCTTGGTCCTGCTTATTCTTGGCCGCATCGGCGGCGGCATCGCGGGCGGCCTTTTCAAGCTGGCGGCGGATGTCGTCGGGGGTCTGGACATAGAGGACCAGCGGGCGGTCGCTCTTGGGCACGTAGAACTTCATGGTCTGCGGGCCCTGAAGGATTTTTTCGCGCGTTTCGGCCCAGAGGCGCTGGAGGGTCAACTCCGGCGAGAGCTTGTACCCGGCGAGCTTGTTCTCGAACTCGGTGACGCGGGCCTTGACGTCGGTCTCGATGGCAGTGCGGGCCGAGGCGGCGCGCTGGAGGATGCGGCTGGCCTCGCCGCGCGTCCCGCTGCTGACGAGCACGCGGTCGATCTGCTCCAGCAGTGCTTCGGCTTCCTGAGGCTTCCTGGCCTCGATGGCCGCGATGTAGCGGTCGATCAGGGGCGCCGGCTGCGTGGTCGCGCCGCGGGTCGCCCGCTCGGTGATGCGGGACACGTCGACGAGCAACTGGGCGTTTTCACCCGCCGCGTCGGTGAGCATCTTCTCGGCCTGCGACTGGGCCTCGATGATCTTGCGGCTGGCCTCGTCCTTGGCCTTGGCGGCATTGTCCCAGGCGTCGAGGGTTCGGATCGGCCAGGAGATTTCGGACGTCAGGACGTTCTTGATCTCGATGGCCTTGTGGTCGAAGGCGGCCCCGAGGCGGCCGGCCAGGGCGGCAACGGTCTTGCCGGCGGGACCGGACTGCTTGACCAGCGCGTCGATCACCGGCGCCGTCTCATTGCTGCGCCCCTGCATCCACAGATCGACCACCTGCTGCAAGGTTGCCTCGGCCGCGGTCCGGGTGTCGGCGCTGGTCTTACCGGCAATGGCCGTCTTGAGTTCGTTCACGAGGCGGTCCACTTCGGCGCGGTCGACGGTCAGCACATTCATGCGGCGCTGGGCGTCTTCGGCGATCTCCTTTTCCAGTCCGGCGCGGTCTTCCTTGAAGCCCATGCCCGTCCGCGAGGCCATGGCCTTGACGGTAGCGGCGCAGACGATGTTGCGGAGGATCTCCGGGTTGAACGCCTGGCGCTTGCTCATCTCGGGCTCGGCCAGGTCCAGCGGCAGCGTCGCGCGGACGGCAATGGGGTCAGCCACCACGTACTTGCACGTCAGGCGGGCGTGGAGAAGGTTCTGGTCGCCGGTGAGCAGGGCGCCGTCGACGGCCGGGTCGAGCCCGGCGCTGCGCGATCGTCGCTGCGAGAGCGGCTTGCCGACCTCAGCGGGGTTTTCAAGGATGAAGAACTGGTCGTCGATCCTGACGGTTTCCTCGCGAATCGAAACCTTCTCGATCTCGCCGATGGGAAAGGGCCAGGTGATGGACAATCCTTCCGCAATCGCCGGCTCGATGGCCTTGCCGAAGACCTTCTTGATGCCGCGGTACTGCGGGTGGATGGTCGTGATGCCGCTGAAGACAAAATAGACCACCACGCAGACCATGACGAAGGTCAGCACGAGGAAGAACACCCGCAGCGCGTCGGCCAGGTGCTTCTGCCCGGCGTCGGCCGGTTCGTCGTGACAGCACGGACCTTCATGGTCGTGATGGTCGTGATCGTGATGATGGTGATGATGACCGAGCATGGCCTTGGTCCTCGGCGATTAAGGTTTGTTCTTCTCGATGCCGCCCTTGACGGCGGGCGGGACCGGAACCGGCGTGGGCGCCTCGGGCAGGGCCGGACCGCTGCCCAGGAACTTGATGCCCGGAACGAGCGAGCCGTCCAGCAGCACCACCGAGCGTCCCGACAGTTCCTTCTCCATCGACTTGAGCATTCGCAGGAACATGCTGAACTGCTCGTTTTCCTTGAACTTGGGATAGAGCTCCTTGGCCGCCAGGTAGCCCTCGGACTCGATGGAGTCGGCCTTCTTCTTGGCGAACTCGCCGATCATGCGGGCGGCCGAATCGGCCCGCTCGCGGATGGCGGTGGCGGTGGCTTCGCCCTGGTTGCGCAGGCGCTGCGCCTCGGCCTCGCGCTCCTGCTTCATCTTGCTGATAACGGCCGCGGTGACCGCCTCGGGCAGGGCCAGCGACTTGACGCCGACGGAGACGACCTGGACGCCGTAGTCGCTCTGGGCCTTTTCGGCCAAACGGTCGAGGATTTCCTTTTCGATCTCGGGCAGTTGCATCTTTCGCCCGTCGGTGTTGACGAACTCGGTGAGGGCGTGGCGGTTGACGACCTTGTCGGTGTCGCTGTTGAGCCAGTCGCGCAGCTTGTTCTGGGCCATCTCGACCTTGGAGACGGCGCGGAGGAACTTCACCGGGTCGCTGATACGCCAGACACAGTACGTCGTCACGACGATGTTCTGGTTGTCCGAGGTGGGCGTCTCGATGGTGGTGGCCTCGAGGGTGTACATCGTGGCGGGGTACTTCGTCAGGCTCTGGATGGGATAGGGCAGCTTGAACTTCAGCCCCCCGTCGGTGCGCCCGTTGATGGGCGCGGACGGTTCGCCAAAGGTCTTGACCAGCGCCCACTCGGTGTAGTCGACGGTGTAGGCCACAGTGCACAGCAGCAGGCTGCCCACGATCGCCAGGCCGATGATGATGATTGATGTTCGCTTGAGCATCTCGATATTCCTTACCGTTGAGGTCAGCGGAAGTTTGGTCCGAAGTCTAAGGTTTATTGCTATCCGGCTGTGCGTCGCGCAGGCGGGAGGTCACGTCGCTTTGCTGGTCGCTGTTGAGGCGGATCTCCAGGCGTTTGGGGTCCACCGCGATGACATACTTGAGCATGCCCGGAAGGGTCCGGTCGAGCATGTCCTGCCAGCGGTCCATCATGAACATCCGGGGGCTGGCCTGGTAGGCGGGCAGTTCCTTATAGAACGCCGCCAGGCGGCTTCGCTCGCTCATCTCCACTTCCCATCGCGTGGTCCTGGCGCGGGCGAGACTGGCGGCGACCTCGCCGCTGACTTCGCCCATGGCCTTGTCGGCCTCTTTGCCCGCCGCGGCCACGGCGCCGGCCAGGTCCACCGTCGGGCCCTCGCCGGAGACCGACTTGCGGATGGACCCCAGCAGCGCGAGGTAGGCCCGGTAGCTGTCGCGCAGGGTCAGTTTGTAGGGCTCGACCTGGCCCAGCAGCGCCTCGCCGGCGATCTCCTTGTCCATCGCGGCGATGTCATCGCTCACTTTGAAGATCAGCCCGTCCAGGTGCGCCAGGCGAGCGCCCAGGTCGCCGCTGCGGCCTGCAATGTCGCTGAGCTCCTCGTGCTTGCGGATCTTCAGCGCCCGCGCCAGCGCGTCGGCGGGGCTTCCGGCCACGCGAGACAGCGCCTGGTACGCCCAGGCCTGGGCGGCAAATCGCATCGCCGCCTCCTCGTGGGAGGCCTTGACGATCTTCTCGAACGACTCGGCCGCCTCGGAGACCGGGTGGACGGCCACGAACGTGACGGCCGTGATCTCCACGCCGACGTCGGTGGCCTGGCGGGTCAGCTCGTTCTGGATGCGTTTTTGAAGCTGCTCGGCGGCCTTGGCCTTGCCATAGGTCAGGATGGCTTCGGGCTGGTCGGGCAGTTCGGCGGGGCTGGTCAGCGTGGCTGTGGCGCAGTAGCGGGCGGTTTCCCGCTCGGCGACGTTCTCGATGACCTGCTGCACGTCGGCATAGCGGAAGCCGTACTTGTACGGGTCGGCGATCTTGTACTGCACCAGCGTGACGAGGCGGAAGACGTCCACCGGGGCGAGCTGGTCGGGGCCTTTGCCGCCCTGGGGACTGGCTCGCTGGCTTCGAGCGGCCAGCAGAAAATCACGTTCCTCGCGGTTCCAGTGCTTGTGCGGCTTGGTCCACAGCCGCATGCGCTTGCCGCTGGTCTGGTCGACGTCCTCGGGGCCCTGGATGTCGGGCTGGCCGCCTTTGAGCCCCAGGTAAATGCTGTGGACCTGTGCCATGTCGAACATGCGGACGGTCTCGACGGGCCAGGGCCACTTCAGGTGCGCCCCAGGCCCCAGCAGCGGCTGCTGCGCCTTGGGGGTGCCCCATCGCAGCACGACGCCTTTGTAGCCGTCGGGCATAATGACGATGGACGTCATGGCGATAAGCACCACCGCGGCAAAGATCAGCATCGGGATCAGCGCCTTGGCCAGCAGGCGGTAGAACCAGGTCTTGCTGACCTCGAAGCCAAACTGGTAGTTCAGCGTTTCGGCGATGGAATGCCCGACCTTCCTGGGCTCGGCCAGCAGCCCGCACAGCCGCGAATCGAAGCAGTACCGCCGCTCCTGACCGGCCACGTGCGGACGGTAGAAGTCCATCACCTGGCCTAGCAGCATTTCGGCGCCGAGCACGATCTGGACCGCCGCGATGACAATGGCCACCACCCAGTCGACCGAGTCGATCTCCTGCATCGACAGGAAGATCGCCACCAGCGCAGCGGCCAGGAACAGCACCACCGTCAGCAGCAGCGAGCCTCCGGCCCGCAGCAGGCGCCATTGAGGCATGGTGCCCAGTCCGATGCAGTACCAGCTGAACAGGAATGCGGCAAAGCCGGCAAAGCCGACCAGGAGCATGCCGACTCCCTCGCGACCGACCTCGATCGCCGGACGACCCAGCAGGCGCGGGAGCATGACCGCCCCGATCACCGCCAGGCACAGCCCCGCGAAGATCGTAAAGATGGGGACGACCCATCGCTCCATCGAGGCCAGGCGGGCAGCGGCCGGGCGCGCCTGTCCGGCGTCGGCGCCGTCGAAGATCGTCGCCGTCGCCCCGCCGCCGGCGGCAGGGGCCTGCAGTTCCTGGGCCTCCTGCCTCTCGAGCTGGCGGCAGTAGAACAGGATGATGACCGCCACCCACACCACCGCCAGCGGGCCGGTGGTCCAGAGCACCATCAGGCCTGACAGCGATCCGGTGGCCAGCCAGGTCGCCAGCGTCGCCGCGGCCACCGCGATGGTCACCATCAACCCCCAGATCGCCACGTTCTTGCCGCGTCGATTGACAATCATGCGTGTGAACCTCGTTCAGAAAACGCCATGGACACAGGCTTGCCGGCCTGTGCATGAACCGCCTGGAAAGGCTGTTCTGCGCCATGAGAGTAGACAAACTGACCGGGAACAGGCAAACTTAGGCGTCCGTGCCCCGTACTAGTCTTGCCGGCCGGACCCTGCTGTGCCAAGGTGAACCGATTATGGGAAAGCTCTGGGCGATCTGCAAAAACACGTTCGTTGAAACGATCCGCCAGCCGATCTACGGCGTGCTGGTGCTGGTGACGATGGCGGCGTTGCTGGCCCCGATGGGCATGGGCGCCTACACCCTGGAAACCAACTACGACGAGACCGACCAGAAGATGGTCGAGCAGTGGGGTCTGAGCACGCTGCTGGCGGCAGGGCTGTTCATCGCCGCCTTCAGCGCCTCGGGCGCCCTGGCCCGCGAGATCGACGACGGCACGGCCATGACCGTCCTGACCAAGCCCGTCTCGCGAACAATGTTCGTGCTGGGCAAATTCGGCGGCCTGGCCGCGGCGCTGACGCTGGCGTTCTACATCGCCGCGATGGTGCTGCTGATGCTCGTGCGGCACAAGGTCGTCTCGTCGGCATCGACGCCCTTCGACTGGCCGGTCATCGTCCTGGGGGTCTCGGCGCTGGCCGCGTCGATGCTCGTCGCAGCGCTGGGAAATTACTGGTTCGCCTGGCCGTTCATCTCGGCCATGGTCTGCTCCGTCGCCGTCGGGCTCTCGCTGGCCATGGGCCTGATCGCCTTCATCGGCAAAGGCTGGGTGATCGTGCCCTTCGGCCAGGGCATCGACGTGCAGATCCTGCTCTCGTTGGCGCTGATCCTGATGGGCATCCTGCTGCTGACGGCCGTGGCGGTGGCCGCCGGGACGCGACTGGGATCGGTCATGACCCTGGCGGTGATGCTGCTGATGGCCGCCGCCGGCGCTGCCCACCCCTACCTCTTCCAGACCCGCGCCGCCGACTACCCCATCCTGGCCTGGGTCGGACCGCTGGTGCCCAATCTGACCTACTACCTGCGGCTCGATGCCGTGTTCAAGAGCCAGCCCATCGCCGGCGTCGAGGTGCTCAAGGCCGGCGCCTACACGCTGCTGTACATCGTCGCCGCCCTGGCCGTCGGGTCGGCCCTGTTCCAGACGCGCCCGCTGGAGTCGCTCTCCAGTTCCAAGGCCCTGCCGCCCCTGGCGGGAATCCTGGCCTGGCTGGGACGCCTGGCCGCGGTGCTGCTGGGCCTGGCGGCCGTCGTCATGCTGACCACCCCGCGGCTGTACAGTGCCTGGGTCTTCATCGCCGCCGGCGTGTGCGTAATGGCCGCCGTCGGCGGATGGGTCTTCTGGGGACGCTTCGGACATGGCGACCGCTGGGCGTATTGGTGCGTGCTGGCGCTGGCAGGGGCGGCTGCCCTGGGCGCCGTCGCCTGGATCGTCTGGCCGGGCATGATCGAAGGGCTCGGCGGCGACCGCCTGATGCCCGTCACAGCTGCCGGCATCGCCGTAGCCTTGCTGGCAGCCCTGATTGTCCCAAGCACAAGACGTCATTTCAGTTCCTGAAGAAACTCACCACAGAGGCACAGAGAACGCCGAGGTCGAAGAAGAAGGCCGGACGCATTGCGGCACCGTCTTCTTCACGCTTGTATCCGCATTCGTCATGGAATCATCCCTGCCGCTTCTTCGTTATTCTTGTTTCTGCCTCTGTGGTAATTCCCTGACTCACGCTGTGACCGTCTCGACGCGCGGCTGCGAGGCGGCTTCGGCGTCGGACTCGGTGTGCATCTCCTCGCCGAAGCGCACCAGGCGGGCGCTGTTGAAGACCACGCCCGCGGCGCCGACCATGTGCAGCACGGCCCCGAGCACCGGCGTCAGCGCGCCCATGCCGGCCATCACTTCCATGATCAGGATGAAGATCACGCCGAAGACCAGGTTCTGGTGCACTACGCGGCGGGTGCGGCGGCTGAGGCGGACCAGGAACCCCAGGCGGCGCAGGTCGTTGTTCATCAGGGCGATGCTGGCCGACTTGATCGCCACGTCGCTGCCGGCGGCGCCCATCGCAATCGACAGGTCGCCCGCCGCCAGCGCCGGTGCGTCGTTGACGCCGTCGCCGACGACCGCCACGCGGTGCCCCTGGCGTTTCAGAGCGGCTACCAGTTCGAGCTTGTCGGCCGGGAGCACCTCGGCCTGCACTTCGGTGCAGCCCATCTCCTTGGCCACGCGCCGTGCGACCGACCAGCGGTCGCCGGTGACCATCACCAGCTCGCGAATGTTCAGGGCGCGAAGCTCGTCCATGGCCATGCGGGCTTCCTTGCGGGTCGAGTCTTCCAGCCCGATCCAGCCCAGCACGGCCCCGTCGCGGACGGCGTAGAGCGTCGAAATGCCTTCGGGCTCGGCGAACTTTTCGCCGGCCATCGCCGACATGTTCACGCCCTGCTCTTCCAGCCAGGTGCGGCGGCCGACCATGATGGCCGAGGCGCCCACGCGCCCGCGCACGCCGCGTCCGGCGATCTCCACAAACCCCTGCGCCTCGCCCAGCGGCACGCGGGCCTTGCGGGCAACGGCCACCACCGCCTGCGCCACCGGGTGCTTGGAGAGCTGCTCCAGCGACGCCGCGGCCGCCAGCAGGTCGGCCCCGTCGACGCCCGGTGCGGGCATCAGCCGCGTCACCGACAGCTCGCCGGTGGTAAGCGTTCCGGTCTTGTCAAACACGAACGCCGACAGCCCGCCGGCGACCTCGAGCGTCTTGACGTCTTTGATGTACACGCCCAGGCGGGCGGCGCACGACAACGCCGCCACCATCGCCGTGGGCACCGCCACGATGATCGCGCAGGGGCAGGCCACCACCAGCATCGTCACCAGGCGACCCCACGGGTCCGTGCCCCCCGACGCGCGAATGATCGCATACACGATCAGCGTCATCATCAGGATCACGGGGGTGTAATAGCCGGCGTATTGATCGATCAGCCGCATCACCGGGATGCGGCTGCCTTCGGCCTGGAGGATGAGCTTGCGAACGCGGCCCAGCGTGGTGTCTTCGCCGGCCCGCGTGACGGTCACGTCGACGGCCCCGCTGACGTTGGTCGTGCCGGAGTAGACCTCGTCGCCGACGGCCTTGTCGACCGGCAGCGATTCGCCGGTGATGGTGGCCTGGTTGACGGTGCTCTGGCCGGAGAGCACCTGCCCGTCGGCGGGAATGTTGTCGCCGGGCCGCACGCGGACGATGTCGCCGGGGCGCAGCTCCTTGGGGTCGACCAGTTCCTCTTCGCCGTTAACCAGGCGGTGAGCCTTGCGAGGCGTCAGACGCATCAGGCTCTCGATGCTCGCCCGAGCGCCCAAGGCCGTCCGCGTCTCGATCAGATTGGCCAGCAGCAAGAAGAACGCCACCGCACCGGCAGCCTGGAAGTCCTGGCCGGCGATGGCCGCGATGAAGCCCAGCGCCACCAGCTCGTCCATGTGCCCCTCTCCGCGGAACAGGTCCTCCAGCGCGTGCATCAGCAGCGGTATGCCCAGCAGCAGCGCCCCCACCAGCGCCAGGGCGGAGCTATGGAAGTTGAGCCCCTCAGGCCCGCCATCGCCGGCGAAGATCCAGTCGGCGACGTACGAGATCAGCACCAACATGCCGCCAGCCAGGATCCCGACTATCAGCAAACTGGCCCGCCCAGTCTGCGCCTCGACCGAGTCGTTCAAAATGTCGTGAGCCATTTATCGCGCTCCACCAATGGGTCTGTGGGCAGGCCGGTTGACGTACCGGCCCCCGGGCTTCGCAGATTTTACGAAAGCCCCATAGGACAAGTTCTTAGAAACGAGATTTTATAGGGGATCGCCCAGCCGTTTTCAAGCTCTCATCACTGGCCCACCTACGTCAAGGCCACGGCGGGCAGGCCGCTCACAACTCACCACTATGCTTTGAATGGGTTTTTCGCCAAGCGCGCGGGGTCAGGCCGGTGGCCACCCGCACGCAGCGGATGAACTGGTCTACCGTTCCGAACCCGCAGGCCGCGGCGACATCCTTGATCGCCCGATTCGTCGTCGCAAGCAGGACCGAGGCCTGCTTCAGCCGCCACTGACGCAGATAGTCGCCCGGCGTGCGCCCCAGGTGCCGGCGGAACGCCCAGTTCAGGGCGAAGGTGGAAACCCCGATGACCCCGGCCAGCCGCCCAACCGACAGATCCGGATCGTGAAAGTCCCGGCGGATCATGTTCATGGCCGCGGCTACGCCTTTATGCGGGACGGCCACCATGTCGCTGCTCTGGCGGACCACCACGCCCTTGGGTTGGATATAAAGCGGTTCTTTGGGCAGCGGGGCGCCGTGGATCAGGCGGTCGAGCATCGCGGCGGCCTGGTAGCCCTGCTCGTGATAGTCCATGTCCACGCTGGACAGCGGCACGATCGCGCCCTCGCACAGCGGCGCCAGGTTGTAGCACGAGACGATCGC
>JAJFVE010000049.1 GCA_021371965.1 Planctomycetaceae bacterium | reverse complement strand
CGTCACCAAGGGCAAGAGCGCCCGGCCGAACATTAAGCTGGGCATCTGCGGCGAACACGGCGGCGACCCCTCCAGCGTGGAGTTCTGCCACCTGGTCGGGCTCAACTACGTCAGCTGCTCGCCCTACCGTGTGCCGATCGCCCGCCTGGCCGCCGCGCAGGCCGCCATCCGCCACGGCAACCCCGGCAGCCTGCTGGCAGCCGCCAAAGCAGCCCCCGCCAAGAAGGCCCCGGCGAAGAAGGCTGTCAAGAAAGCTGCCCCCAAGGCAGCAAAGAAGGCAGTCAAGAAAGCGCCTGTTAAGAAGGCCGCCAAGAAGTCCAAGCGCTAAGTCGCGCTTCAGAGATTGATGTAACAACCGCTGCGGTGGAATCCCCACCGCAGCGGTTGTGTTTTGGGGTTCACCGCTTGCGGCGTAGCCGTCTTTTCAGCAGAACCTGGCGCGCCTTCTGGAAACTGCTACGCCGCAGGTGGCGATCTACTTATTGATCTTGAACGTCGCGCTGGTGACGTGCTGATTTGAGCAGTAGAGATTCACCGCGTACCATCCCGCTCCGGTCTTGGCGGCGATCGATTTCAGGGGGAGTCTCCAGGTGTAGGTGGTGGCATTTTCGGGCCAGGTGAACTCGTGCAGGGCCCAGACGGCCAGCGTCGTCGCCGGTTGCGAGGTGGGCATGGCGGTGCCGTTGAAGACGGCGGCGAAGTCGCCGGCCTCGCGGGCGGAGCTGGCGGTGACAGCCAGTCGCATGCGGTTGTATTGGCACTGGGCGGGCAGGCGCACCTGCACGATCATTTCCTGGTCGGCATTGAAGTACCGCGCGGCGGCCGTCTTGCCGGGCGAGGTCTGGGCCTCTACGGTCAGCGTGCGGTTGAAGTAGACGGCGACCTTCTCGCTCTTGGCGACGAACCGCTGGGCGAGCTGGCCGCCCATGCTCTTGGCGGCTTCTCCCAAGCACTGATCGACGCTCATTTCCGGATGGTCGACGCCGGCCGAGGCGAATTCGCCGGTCAGGGCGCGGGCATGGGCGGTGAACGGGCGGTCGACGCCGATCATCACCACGTCGGCCTTGAGAGCGACCTTGTTGGCGACGCCCTTCTGTCGGCCGGTGTAGTTGTTGTCCCAGATCTCGTTGAAGCTGCTGGAAGCCCCGCCGAGATTGACGTTGTTGCCGGTGGTGAGCTGCGTGATCTTGCCGACGACGGCGGCCTGGATTCCGGGGATCTGCTTAAGCTTGCCCGCAATCACCTGTGGCGAATCGTAGCGGCCCAGCTCGACGCCGTGGCTGCGGGCCATGCGCTCCAGTCGCAGGCCGCCGATGACAGTGTAGGTGCCGTCCTCGGCCAAGGCCTGGGCGGCCGCGGCGGCGACGATGTCGGCCGATCGCGGGTCGCCGCTGCCGGGGTCGAAGGGCGCCACGGCGATGGTCTTGAGATCGGGCGTGTAGAACGGCGGGAAATGCGCGATCACGACCGTGTCTCGCATGTCGGCGGTGCAACCGCCCACGGCGAGCGCCGCCAGCAGCACGGTCAGGCTTTGCGGTGCGATTCTCATGCTACTTCAAGAAGGTCTTGATGCCATCGTAGACCAGTCCGCCGCCGGCCAGCGCCAGCAGCGTGTAGACCAGGACGGTGAACTGCCGGGCGCCCACGCGGCGGTGCAGGTACACGCCCAGCACCGTCCCGATCACCACCGCCGGCACCAGCGCCAGCGACGCGATCAGCGTGTTGGTGTTGACCTGGCCTTCAATCATGTACGGCCCGAACTTCAGGGCGTTGCCGATCCAATAGTACAGCACCGTGCTGGCGACGAACATTCCCTTGGGCAGTTGCTGGCTGACCATGTACATCTGCGTGATCGGGCCGGCAGAGTGGCCGATCATGCTGGTGAACCCGGCGGCCGTGCCCACGCACGAACCCTGCCAGAATACCGGGCGAAACGGGGTGTCCTCGCCGCGGCGGGCCTTGTATATCTGCAGTGCGACGAACCACAGGCAGAACACGCCGATGCCCGTCATGAGCCAGGCGTTGGCCAGTTCCTTCTGGCCGGCAGCCTGCATCTGGTTGAGCCAATGCAGCACGATCCAGCCGATCAGGATGCCGATGGTGCCGCCAGGCAGGATCATCCACACCGCCCGCCAGTTCCACTTGCGCCACCAGAAGTACACCGAGATCAGGTCGCAGACCATCAGCAGCGGAAGGATGATGCCGTTGGCGTAGAAGCCGTCGCGCGAGCAGGCGTAGATCATCATCGGCGTGGCCAGCAGCGCCATGCTCCCGCCGAAGCCGGCCTTGGCCATGCTCATCAGGATTGTCGACAGCGACCCGACGACGATGAACATCATCGGATCGGTTCCGGCGGGAAGGTACTTCGCGATCATCTCCATAGACGCACACTATACCACATGCAGGAGACCGGGGGTCAGGGCACGCCCCCGATTTTCTGGCCATCGCCGCGATGCTCCCATACAATGTCGAACCGACATACGAGACGACATGCTTCCGATCAAAACAGACTACAGGATGCGCGGGCGGCCGTGGGTGAACTACGCGCTGATCGCCATTAATATCGTCGTGTTCGTGGCGGGGTTCCACTTTGAAGGCCACCAGCGCGACACCTATCGGCTGCTGCTGTATCCGCAGGCGCCGCACCTGTACCAGTTCTTCACGTCGATCTTCCTGCACGCCGGGTGGGGCCACCTGCTGGGCAACATGGTCTTCCTGTGGGTCTTCGGCAACGGGATCAACGACCGCCTCGGGCACGTGGGCTACGCGGCGTTCTATCTCGCCGGGGGCATCCTGGCGAGCCTGGGATATCTGGCCATGGGTGGGCAGGCGCCGGTGCTGGGGGCCTCGGGCGCCATCTCGGCTGTCACCGGCGCGTACCTCGTGCTGCTGCCTCGCACGCACGTCATGGTGCTGTTGCTGCTTCCGCTGATCATCCCTTTCGAGATTTCCAGCCTGTATTTCGTGCTGTTCTACTTCATCGAGAACCTCGTCATGACGCTGGGCATGCTCGGGGCCGGCAGCGCCTCCACCGGCGGCGGCGTGGCATACGCGGCCCACCTGGCCGGGGCGGTGTTCGGGATCGCCATGACGGTTGCCCTGCTCGCGGCGAGCCTCCTGCCGCGCGACGCCTACGACCTGCTGAGCCTGATCCGCCACGGACGGCGGCGCGGGCGCTATCGCGCCATGGTCGCCGGCGGGTACAACCCCTTCAGCCCCGGCGTGGCCGGAATGTCCAGCCGCCCCATCGACGTGACCGTCGCCCGCAGCGAACAAGGCCATGGCTCCACCGCACGCGAAATCGAATTGCGCCGGGCCATCGGCGAGGCCTGCCGGCAGGGGCAGATCGAACAGGCCGCCTCGGGCTATCTGCAACTGGTGCAGATCGCCGATGACGCCGTCCTGCCCCAGCAAAACCAGTTGGACGTGGCCAACTGGCTGATGGCCGCCAGGCAATATCCCGCCGCCGCCGACGCCTATGAACGCTTCGCCCGACACTACGGCAGCTACGGCAACATGGGCGACATCTACCTGTTGCTGGGGCTGCTGTATGGCCGATATTTGCAGCAATATGATCGGGCGGAAGAGACCCTGGACCGCGCGATCAAGCTGCTGAGCGACCCGGCCAAGACCGACATGGCCCGGAAAGAACTCGACGTTGTCCACCGCATGAAGAAGCACTAGGACCCGGCCGATGGAACGGTCGGGCATTTGCTGCAAGAGCAGCCAGAGAGCTCAATCAAAATGCATTCGATCCCTTACCCTCCCGCGCCTGAGATCATCCCCTGGCAGGGGTGGAGTCTCGTGGCCGTCGGCATTATCGTCGGCGCCTCGTTCCTGATCTGGGGTCTGCGACTGCACCGCATCCCCGCCCTGGTCGCCGGCGTCATCGGCGGATTCATCCTCGCCCCGCTGGCGCAGCAACTGATCAACTTCAATCCCCTGGCGCTGCAGATCGCGACCGTGGCCGTCGTCGCCGCCCTGGCCGTGCTGGTGACGCGCGTGAGCTGGTCGCTGTTCGCCGCCGCGATGGCAGGCGGCGTCGCATGGATCGTGTTGGCCGTCAACCTGGGCGAATACACCATCGACCCGCGCGCCCGCGCCGACCTGATCTCGTGGTTTGCGTACGTCTGGACGGGGCTCTTCGACCGCCAGTTGGTCGAGCAGGCCTGGGCCTCGCACCAGTCCGCCGTGATCGTCTCGATAGGCCCGGCCATGCTGGTGGCGCTGTTCGCCGGACTGATCTTCCCGCGCATGATCATCGCCATCCTCGCCAGCTTCATGGGCGCCCTGATGACCGTCGCCGCCTGCGTCCTGGGACTGTGGCTCATCCGCCCGCAGATGTGGCCCGACAGCGTCAACACCTGGCTGGTGATCGCCGCCGCCATCGTCGCGACCACGGCCGCCGGCGCCGTCTTCCAGTTCGCCCGGGCTGCTGCCATCCGCGCCGCAGCCGCTGCCGCCGCAGAGGGAGCCTGATCCCGAACCGGATGCCTCCGCAGTACGTAATATGCAGGGCAGAACCGTACTTGCGGGGTCAAAATGGTTTTGATGTACTACGCTGTTCTTTGCTGCCGGCACTGCTGCGAGTAAATGTTTATCGCACGGAAGAGCAGGTCATGACTGCGCATCAGGGTCGATCTCTGGAGCATATCCTGTTTGAGGGCAAGCTCTCCCTTGGTCGTCCCAGCCTGCGCGCCCCCGGCGGCAACACGCTGCCCGCCCCGCCTGCCGAAAACGAACCTCTGGATGCATTCGTCGCCTGGGTCCTCGAACAGGCCGCCCTGCCCGCCAGCGCCTACCGCGCCGCGCCGCTGCATCGGCGCCTGCCGGCGTGCCTGCGGGCGATCAAGGCCGACAGCGCCGCTCACGCGCGGCGCCGCATCGAGCGGGACCCCCAACTGCTGACGGCGGCGGTCAATTCGCTCCTGATCGGCGTGACGGAGTTCTTCCGCGACGCGGGCGTCCTGGAGGCCGTGCGGGATTTCATCGTGGCCGAGCTGGCCCCGCGGCCGGGACCTGTCCGAATCTGGAGCGCCGCCTGTTCCAACGGGGCCGAGCTGTACAGCATGGCGATCCTGCTGGCCGAAGCGGGGCTGCTGGACCGCTGCGTTCTGCTGGGCACCGACTGCCGTCGCGACGCCATTTGCCAGTCGCGCGAGGGGCTCTACGACCCGAGCAGCTTGAAAGGAATGTCGCTCGAACTTCGTCGCAAGTACCTGCGGCAGGACGGCCTGCGATGGCGAGTGGTGGAATCGCTGCGCCGGAACATCCAGTGGCGCATCCGCGACGTGCTGGCGGGCGTGGAAGATGGGCCCTGGGACGTCATCCTGTGGCGCAACGCGGCGATCTACCTCAAGGCCCAGTCAGCCGCGGCCGTGTGGCAGGAGATGGTCACGGAACTGCGGGCCGGCGGCGTGCTGGTATCGGGCAGGGCGGAACGTCCGCCATCGCCGGCGGGACTACGAAGCATCAACCGATGCCTTTATCGTTTGCCGCGTGAAGCGCGGCAAGAAACCAAGCCATAAGAGAGATTGTCGAATGGTTCGAAGCACAAGAATCGTCGCGGGTTTTGCCGCCGTGCTGATCGTCGTCGGCATTGTGGGAATGGCGTCGTATGTCAACACCCAGCGGCTCGTCGAAAACGACCGCTGGGTGGTGCACACGCACGAGGTCATGGAAAACCTCACCGGCTTCCTGTCGGCCCTCAAAGACGCCGAAACGGGCCAGCGAGGGTTCCTGCTGACCGGTGAAGAAGACTACCTGGTGCCCTATAACGGCGCGGCCGACGTCCTCCATGCCAGGTGGGCTCGCGCGGTAGAACTGACCCAGGACAATCCAGCCCAGCAGGCGGACTTGGCGCAGTTGCAGAAGCTCGCCGATTTGAAGCTGGAGGAACTGCGTCAGACGATTAATCTTCGCCGCAAGTCAGGGCTGCAGGCTGCCACTGCGGTCGTTCTTGGCGACCGTGGTCAAAAGGCTATGGACAATGCCCGCCTTCTGGTGGACCGGATGAACCAGCGCGAGGAGCAGTTGCTGCAGACGCGCCAGGAGGCTTCCCGCTCTACCGCCCTCTGGGCCGCCTGGACCATCCTGGGCGGATTGCCGCTGTCGCTGCTGGCGATGGGCGTAGCGGCAATAATCCTGATTCGCAGGGGGCGATTGGAGAGCGATGCGATCGACCCCTCCGCCGACGGCGCCACATGGGTCCGGATCGCCCTTAGCTACGCATTTGCGGTCGTTGCCGTCGCATTGGCGGGTGTGGCGCGATGGTGGCTGATCCTGAAGTTCGGCCCCATGCCGACCTTCATCACCTTCTACCCGGCGGTGCTTCTGGTGGCCGTCGTTTGCGGGGGCGGGCCGGGCATCGTAACGGCAGTGCTCTGTGCCCTGGTTGCCGATTACTGGTTCATCGAACCGCACGGATTCGGCATCGGCTCACTCAATGACATCATTGCCACAGCGATCTTCACCGGAACCAACATGCTCCTTTGCGTTGTGGCCCAGCGTCTGCGCCGCTCGCGATGGGCCGAGGCCATCGCCCTGGCCTCGCAGCAGGAGGCGGCAGAGCTGGCCGGCAAGAACGAAGAACTCGCCCAGCAGTCCGAGGAGCTCTCGCAGCAGTCAGAGGAACTGACCCAGCAAAACGAGGAACTGCAAACACAGTCCGAGGAAATCCAGTCGCTCAATACCGAATTGGCCTCCCGTGAAAGCATGCTTCAGAAGCTCCTCGAGGCCACCCGTCTGCCCACCGGTGAAGAGACCGTCCTCAACGACATCTGCAAGGCGGCAATGGAAATGTTCGGTCCGCCCGCCTCGGCCGTGGTCGTCTGCCAAAGGCAGGAGAACGAACTGCTGATCCGCGCCTGCGCCGGACTGCCCGAAGCGCCGCCGTCATGGCCGGTGGAAGGCACCTTCCTGGGTCTGGTCGTTCAAGAAGGGCGAACGGCCTGCATAAACGATGCGTCGCTGCGGCCCGACATCAAGCTGCTCCAGAGCGCCGCCCAGGAGCCCTTCCAGGCCGCCCTGGCCTCGCCCTTCCACGTGGGCGAAGGACTCTTGGGCGCCGTCACCATCTATAGCTGCCAGAAGCAGGAGTGGACGAGCGAGCAGTTCCGCCTGGCCCAGTGGCTGGCTGCTCAGTGCGGACAAGTTCTGGAAACACTCCGGCTGCAGCAGCAACTGGCCGAGTCGGCCGAGCGAAACCGCTTCCTGTCCGAACTGCTGGAACACTCCGACCAGCCCTTCGCCGTGGTTTTCCTCGACGGTCGCTTGGGTCGCCTTAACGGGGCCTTTGAACGCCTGACCGGGTACAGCCGCGAGGAACTGGCTCAGATTGACTGGAGCAATACCCTGACGCCCGTCCAGTGGCGGCCGCTCGAACAAGAGAAGCTCGATGAGCTCCATCGCACGGGGCTGCCCGTGCGATATGAGAAGGAGTGCCTCCGCAAGGACGGCACGCGCGTTCCGATCGAACTGCTGGCCCACCTCGCGCGCGATGCCGCCGGGCGGCCGCTCTACTACTACTGCTTCGTAACCGATATCACCCAGCGCAAGGCGGCCGAGGAATTGCAGGCGCGCCTGGCGGCGATCGTCGAGTCTTCCGACGACGCCATTGTTTCCAAGGACCTCAACGGCACGATCCGGACCTGGAATACCGGCGCCGAGCGCCTGTTCGGCTACCGGGCCCAGGAAGTCATCGGCCGGTCAATCACCCTGCTGCTGCCGGAGGATCGAGTGGGGGAAGAAGATGAAATCCTCCAGCAGTTGCGGGCCGGCGAGCGCGTCGACCGCCGTGAGACCGTGCGGGTGGCGAAGGATGGCCGGCAGATCGTCGTCTCGGTGACCGCTTCGCCCGTCAAGGACCACGCGGGGCGGACTGTCGGGGCCTCGAAGATCATCCACGACATCACCGACCTCAAGGTCGCCCACGAAGACCTGCGCCGGGCGCATGACGAACTCGAACTGCGCGTCGCGCAGCGCACCGAGGAATTGCAGCGCCGCGGCGAGCAACTGCGAGCCTTGGCATCGGAGCTGACCCTCGCCGAGCAGCGTGAACGTCAGCGGCTGGCACACGTGCTTCACGACGACCTCCAGCAATTGCTGGTCGGCGCCCGCTTTCGCGTGCAGCCGCTTCGACGCAGCGCCGACGAGACTGTGTCCCGCCGGGCCGCCGACGTCGACGACCTCCTGCAGCAGTCCATCGAACGCTCCCGCTCGCTCACCGGCGAGCTCAGTCCGCCGATCCTGCACCAGGGCGGGCTGGCGCCGGCCTTGGAGTGGCTGGTCAACTGGATGCAGCAGAAGCACGGACTGACCGTCGAGCTGCAATCCGACGAAGGCGCCGTCCCGGAATCGGAAGACATGAAGGTCCTGCTCTTCCAGTCGGTGCGGGAACTGCTGTTCAACGCCGCCAAGCATGCCCAGGTGCACACGGCCCGTGTCGCTGTCAGGCGGATAGACGGCAGCATCCGGATCATGGTCGCCGACGAGGGGGCCGGGTTCGACCCGGCGATGCTGCGGATCGGCGGAGGCGCCTCCGGCGGGTTCGGACTCTTCAGCATCCGCGAGCGTCTGGATCTCATGGGCGGACGGATGGAAATCGACAGCACGCCGGGCCATGGCAGCCGCTTCACGCTCTGGGCGCCGCTACGGGGCGACGGCGAGATGAAAGTCCCCGCGGCGCCGTCCAGCGCCGCGCCGGCATCGGCGGACGGCGCCGGCGAGACCCGAACCTGCTCCGTCGCCGACAACGAGATCCGCGTCCTGCTGGTGGACGATCACATCGTCGTGCGGCAGGGCCTGGCGCGGCTGCTCGATGAAGAAGGCGGCATCGCCGTCGTGGGCGAGGCCTCGGACGGCCCGGCCGCCCTGGACTGCGTGCGGCAACTTCGCCCCGACGTGGTGCTCATGGACATCAACATGCCGCACATGGATGGGATCGAGGCCACCCAGACCATCCACGCCGAGCATCCCGACGTGCGGATCATTGGTCTGTCCATGTTCGCCCAGGAGGAACGAGCCGACGCCATGCGCAAGGCCGGCGCGGCGGCCTACTTGAGCAAGAGCGGACCCTGGCAGGACCTGATAGCAGCCATCCGGGCAAGCGTGGATGCATGATGCCTCCGCTAGGGCGTGTCATCGCCGTCGTCCTCGGCGTCGCGGTCCGAGTTGACGTGGCCGACCGTCCCGGGCTTGCCGTGGATCGCCGCCCCGCTCTTGAGGCGGATGAGGTAGAACCGCCCCATCCCGTACGCCTTCACCGGCGGTGATTGCAGGGCGATCCGCTGGGCGATCAGGTCCGGAAGCACCTTGAACGCCCGCCATTGCTTGCCGTCTTTGATGCGATAGAGCCCTTCGTCGGTCGCCCCGGGCGCGGCGTCGGCGAACTGGCCCATCTCGACCAGTCCGCGGTCGCACGTCACCAGCCACTCGATCTTCTGCTGCTGCATCTGGCGCCAGGTCATCAGCAGCCGGTTTCGCTCGTTGCCCGTCAGCGTCTGCGACGTCGACAGGATGGGGCAGAACCGGCCGTGATACAGCGCGAAGCCGGACCAGTCGGCCCAGAACGTAATGACGCGATCCTTGCCGATGATCCGCGAGGCCTGCCGGCAAAACTGCCGCATCGTCTCCCCGTCGCCGCCGCGAGCAGGTTCGCTGAGAAAATGCTCGTACGAAAACAACAGCGGCAGCATCCCGATGCACGCGGCCGCCGCCACCTGCGCCACTCGCCAGCGCAAGCTGGCAACGATCGCCCACGTCGCCGTGGCCGCGCCCAGCGCGACCGCCGCCCACAGCAGCACCATGGCAAGCGGCACAGCCGTCGCGGGCATCGGCACTGCTGCCGCCAGCCGCAGTGGCAGGTTGCTGTGCAGCGCCAACAGCAGCGCCAGGATCGCCCCGCCCGCACCGATCACAATCGCCGTCAAGGCGTAGAGATGCCGCAGGATTCGCCCCGTGCGGCAGGCGCTGCCGCGACGGACAACCTCCTCGACCGACCAGGCGCCCAGGATCGCCACGCCCGCGTAGCACGGCAGCAGATAGTCCGGGCGGAAACCGTGCGGCAGCGTAAAGAGCACCACCGTGACGAGGATCCAGATCAGCGGCAGATAGATCCCGCCGTCTCGCGTCAGCCACTTCCGTGGCCGCACCTGGAACAGCGCCCCGATGGCGAAGACCGACGCCGGCAGGGCGTAGTAGATCAGGCTCGCAAACGCCGGAAGGCTGGCGGCCTTGGGCGCATGGGCGCCCTGCCCGGTGGCGCGCTGGAGGATCTCGAACTTGAGGACGTTCATGAACTCGCCGCCGGCGCGGCCAGCCATCGCCCACAGGATGCCGCAGACCGCCAGCAGCATCAGCGGCAGGCCCCACCACATCTGCAGGGCCATGATCGCCCGCCACCAGCGCCGCCCCACCAGCCGCGCCGAAACGGCCAGGCCGTTGAGGAAACCTCCGACGCGCGAGGCGGCGCCGAATCCCGGACCCACTGCCGCAGCCAGGGCAACCAGGCCGCCTATCAGAGGCAGGTTGACGACGCCCCAGCCCTTAGTCAGCGCCGCCAGGATCATCGCCGCCCACAGACCCATGGCCCAGCCGACGCTGCGCCGCCCGCGGTGGAACAGCAGCCGATCCAGGCAGAAGACCGCCAGGACGATCCACAGCGTCAGCATCATGTCCGTGGTGGCCAGGAACACCAGCTTGCGCATGTGCAGCATCGTCAGCCACAGAACGCCCGAAAGCAGCCCCACGCGCCGCCCGAACCACCGCCGACCCAGGGCGTATACAAGCAGGACGGTGGCGATAGCAGCGGCCGCGCTGGGCAGACAGAAGACCCAATCATCATGCACGCCGGTCAGCAACACCGCCCCGGCAGCCACCAGGTTGAAGATCTGCCCTTTTCGCATCAGCCCGCCGGCATGGGTGTGCGGGGTGAGGATGTCGCCCTCTTCGATCATGCCCATCGCCGCCCCGGCCTGGCGCATCTGGGCGTACTTGTAGAAGTTGCTGGGGGCGGTGGCGCTGTTGACGATGATCACCAGCGCCAAGGCCACCATCGCTGCGATATCGATTGCGGTTTGTAGCGGGCGGGACGGCATGGCCTGATTATTCTCTCCCATCGACGCCGCCGCAAGCCCAATAGCACATTGGTGGAAACGCACGGCAGTTCCGCAAGGGTCGTTTACCACTTTCCCTGGCACGCCGGCAGCACGATTCAGATGAACGCCGACGATGGGGGCGCTCAAACGAAAGCGGTAAGCGTCCCAATCCCCGATCCGCAGCCGCCACAGGCCTCACCGGATCGCCTTGTTTGCGGCCGGACGCGTGCTGCTAGAACTCGCCGCCCAGGTCTGGGCGGAGGATGTCGGGTTTGGTCGCCGGGGATTTGGGCGCGGGCTGCGTCGCGGCGCGGGGCGCAGATTGGCTTGCCGGCTGGCTGGCCGGCGACTGCGGGGCCGCGACGAGTTTGGCGTGCATGTCGGTGGCGTAGACGAGCAGGTTGGTCATCATCGCCACGGCTGAATCTTCGCGGTATCCGCGGATGGTGTAGGACGCGCGGCCGAGCAGGCCGCTGGTCAGGTCTTCGCTGGAGTAGATAATCGCCGGGCGGGCGCGGCCGGTGGCGTCGTTGGGGATGGGCAGGGCGATGCATCGCAGTCGCTGGTCCTGTCGCTGGTCCTCGCCGAGGGTCGCGGCCAACACGCGGCGGTAGTAGACGCGCGAGATATTCTCAGGCCCGTTAAAGGCGATGTGCGAAGCCAAGGGCCCGCGCAGCGCCCCGGCCAGCACCGGACGAAGCTGACTCTCCAGGGCCTCGACAAACGCAGCCGAGCCGCCGACGGCATCGGCGATCAGCGTGCCACCGCCGAGGAGGTAGTTCTTGATCGCTTCCGTTTCGGTGGGTTTGAGGCGAAAGTCGCCCGTGCCGCAGAGGCTGGCCACCGGGTGCATGCGCGGGTCGAGTCGCTCGATGGGCAGCGGTCCCAGCACCTGCAGCTCGATCTGGTGGCGCAGGCCCATCAACAGCGCCAGGCGGTTCCACGCCATCGGCTCGGGGTCGTCGTTACCGCTGTACGCCAGGCGAACCACGCTCAGGACGCGGCGCGGTTTGAACGGCCGGGCGGGCGGCCAAGGCGTGCTGCCGCGCGGGGGCAGGTTGCCCTTGTCGCTGGCGAGCATGTAGATGTTGCCCATGAGCTCGAAGATCGGGAGATTGGCCTTTTGCGGACCCAGCTCCAACGCCAACGACAACTCGCGCGGGGCGTGGATGGCCAGTAGCCGCGCCCCGTTGGAAATGCCCCACGCGCCCGCGACGTCGCTGCCCTTGAAGTAAATCGAGTAGACCTCGTGGTCGGGCGGCAACTGGCGCAGGACCAGGCTGGGAAACATGCGGCTGTACGCCTCGTGCATGTCCAGCGTGAACGAGCCGCTATTGCCGGCCGACTCCGATACGATCAGCCCGCCGGCCAGGGCGTAGTCGCGCAGGCGGGCGATCTGCTCGTCGCTGAACTGCACGCGCCCGGCGCCGCTGATATAGAGGATGGGCGCTTCGAGCCAGGAGCGGTAGTCGCTGTCGATGTCGACCACCTGCCACGCCAGCGGGCGCTCGAACGTGTAGCCCATGTACCGGCATAGCATGGCCGTGTCGCGCGGGCGCACGTTCCACTTGCCCTCGTAGCGCAGCTTGTTGATCAGCACCGGCTGATATCCCTGCGCCAGCGTGAGCAAGGCCATGGCCGTGGAGACGGGTCCGTCTGCCCAGCTTCCGTCGCTGTTCTGGCGGTCGAGCAGCTCTCGCAAAGTCTGGGCGTACCAGTCCTGCGCGGCGAACTGCTTTCGCCCGCAGGCCGCCCCGACGCGCGACAGGGCCAGCAGCCAGTCATAGTAGTAGTTCGGGCCTTTGTGCGGATTGGCGTCACCCTGGCAATTCTTGTCCAGCCACGCCAGCGCGTCGGCGATGGGCTTATACTCGCTCGTCAGCGGGCGAACGTACTCCTGAGCGTGCAGGGCGTCGAAACACGCGTACAGGCTGGCCAGCCCCGCTGCCGTCATCGACCCGTACGTCTGCGGCCGCGCCGGGCTGCCGCGCACGACATAGCCCCACCCGCCGTCGACCTGCTGCTGGCGCAGCCAGTGTCGTTCGACCTTCTGCCAGTAGTCCGGCGGGATGCCCAGCCCGCGCCGCGCCCCGGCAGCCACCGCCATCACGGCCGCCTGCGAGTTCGAGTTGTCGTAGACCGCGCTGTCGGCCGCGGAGGCGCCGGCCTTGCTGGTGTAGGTGTACGACCCGTCCTCGCCTGCAGCCGCAATCAGCCAGGCCACGTCCTTGGCCAATTGCGGATGGGGGTCCTTGCCCTTGAGTTGGGCCAGCGCGCAGGCCCGCATCGAGACGGCGTACGTTCCGTTGAGCTGGGCGGCCGTCAGCCAATCCAGCGCCTCGCGCAGGGGCGTGGCCTTGGCGTCGCCGCCGGCAGAGAGCATCGCATAGACGATGATGGCCGTCTTGCCGCCGTAGCGCGGATTGCCCTGTGGGAACTCGTCTTTGCACGGCCCCTTCGACGTGATCTGCGCAGCCAGATAAGCGCTGCCCACGGCCACGGCGCGATCGATCGCGCGTGGCGACACCGGCGGCAAGGCCTCGCCAGCCTCCGGCGAAGCGGCAAGTGTCAAGAACGTCAGGAAAGCGGCGGCACAGTTCATGGGTTGAGGTAAATTCCAGAACACAAACCACAAGACACAAACAAGAAGACAAACAGCAAAACACAAAACAGCAAACGGAAACAGCTTACCCGGAAACCCCTTCCTGTTTTGCTGTTATTTGTGTTCTTTAAGTATCCCTCCATGACGGAGGCATCACTCTCGAAATTTGTGATTTGCCGTTCTTCCTACGGCCTCCAGATCGCCTCGATCGTCGGCGTCTGCATCTGGCGCAGGGTCTGGACATCCAGGCCTTGCGAGCGGCCTTCGGCCAGGGAGGTGAAGAGGCCATGCCTGGGGCTGTAGCGGACGACCTTGGGGTTGCCCAGCTGGGCGGCCTTGGCGGCACGGTCGCAGGCGTCACGCTCGTAGCCGATCATGTCCACCAGTCCCAGTTCCATCGCTCCGGCGGCGCTGTATATCTTTCCATTGAAGGGCTCGGTGTGTTCGTGCGTCTGGGCCTTGGCTTCCTGCGTAGCGGGCACTTCGACGGTCGCCTTGCGGGTCTTGAGGCGCTCGCCCCGCCCCTTCCTGACGACGTCCTCGAACGTCTCCTGCGTCTCGTTGAGCAGCGACTGGATGTACTGCTGCTGGTACGGGGCCGGCTTCGACAGCGGGCTCAGCGCGTCCTTCCAGTCGGCGGCGTGCGACGATTTCATCACGATCGGGTCGACGCCGATCTTGTCCAGCGTGCCCTTGAAGACGAACCATGTGGCGATCACGCCGATGCTGCCCGTCAGCGTCGTGCGCTCGGCCACGATGGTGTCGGCCGCGGCCGAGACGTAGTACCCCCCGCTGGCGGCCAGTGAGCCCATCGAGACGACGACCTTCTTGCCCTTGCCCTTGAGTCGAAGGACGATTTCGTGCATTTCATCCGAGGACGCCACGGCCCCGCCGGGACTCTCGACGCGCAGCACGACGGCCTTGACGTTCTGGTCGTCGTCGATGGCATTGTAGAATTTCTGGAACTGTCTGGCCGCGCTGGAGTCGATCACGCCGGCTATGTCATAGAGGGCGACCGTCTGGCGCGAGTCCCCGTCGCGAACGGTCGTCGTGGCCAGGCCCTGCTCGCCCTGGGCGCCGGCCAGCATCGCGATCAGGCCCAGGTTGATCAGCAGCGACACCAGCAGCAGCGCCACCAGCACCGAGACGAAGATCCACACGCCGACGCGGCGGCCCGGCTGGGCCGGCATCGGCGGCGGCGTGGTCGGTGCGGCTGACTGGGGCTGATTCAAACTCGATTCGGTCATCGCAAGACTCCCTTTGATATCTTCCGACGGGCGCATAGCGCACCCGCTACGGCTGGTGCGGATCGTCACATGATTCTAATCCGGCTGCACGTTAATGCAATCTATCATCCCCAAGTCGCCATGGCCGGCGGACGAAGCACACCAGACACGATCCCGCGCCCCGCGCGGCCGGCCGCCATGCCGACAGACCCCTGAAGGATCGTGGCTCTCCGGGTCTGTAGGCCTTGCGTGCCACGGCGCCCTCGGCTGTGCGCTATACACCCACGTTGGCGTTGGGTTTGCGTTCAGATCTCTACCGGCTCGCAGAGATTCTCGGCGCTGGAGGCCGCTCGCCCGCACACGTGGCAGATATACCTCGCGTCTTTGGAGTACTTGGCTACCTGCGTCATCAGCCGGCGGCTGACCAACTCGCACATGTGATGGTCGTGTCCGGGATGCTCGTCGACGCCCATGGGATTTTGTGCCTGTTGTGTTTTCGGCATGTTTGTTCTCCTCTCAAAAAATGATAGCCGCCACGGGCGGGCAGAGTGGGAGATTTGAAGAAGCTATCCGCTCTCAGCTATCAGCTTTCAGCCGTGTTCTGGCTGAAAGCTGACAGCTGATAGCTTGAACTCACCAGACGATCTTGATCACGTCGACGCTGTCGCCTCGCAGGGCGGCGGGCAGGTCGATGGTCAGTTCGCCGGCCTTGAAGGAGGTTTTGAGCTTTTTGCCCGTAGCCAGCATGGTCACGGCTGCGGGTTTGCCGGCGCCGCTGATGCGCGGGGCGTCGTTGAAGTCGGCCGGCACGTGGACATACCAGGTGTTCTCGCCCTGGCGGGTCGTCACGGGCAGGTTGGACTGCTGGGGGAACGGTCCGCGGCCGGTGCCGAAGACGGACTCTTTGTTCTTGTCCATCCAGGCCTTGAGTTCGCCCATGCGGCGGTAGTAGATCTCGGGCAGCTCGCCGTGGCGGTTGGGGGCCACGTTGAGCAGGTAGTTGCCGCCCCAGCACCGCGTGTGCGTGAAGCGGCTCAGCATGCGGCGCAGCGGCCAATACGTCTCGTCGTGGTACGTGTAGCCCCACGGGCCGATGTTCCAGCGTTCGCACAGCTCCCACCAGTCCGGCGGCGGGACCGAGCCCATGCCGCACTCCCAGGTGTCGAAGTCGCCGTAGCCGTGCATGCGCGGGTCGATCACCATCCCCGGCTGCATGCCGCGCAGCTCTTCCATCGAGATGACGTTGGGTCCGCCGTCGAACCACAGCAGGTCGACCTTGCCGTACCAGGTCAGCAGTTCCTTGATCTGCCCGCGGATATGCGCGGCATTCTTTTCCTTCCATTCCGGCGGCTCGGGCGGAATCTCGCGCGGCTCGTGGTTCATCCCGCCGGTCTTCTCCGGATCGCTGGCGCAGCCGAACGACATGTACTCGCGGTTGAAGTAAAAATCCGGCGGCGAGTAGTACAGGCCGACCTTGAGCCCGAGCTTGCGGCAGGCGGCTACGTACGGGGCCACCAGGTCGCGACCGCCCATGTAGACGCGCGTGCCCATCTCGCCGAACTGGCTGGGCCAGAGCGTGTAGCCGTCATGATGCTTGGTCGTCAGCACCGCATAGGTGAAGCCCGCGTCCTTGGCCGCGGCCAGCCACTTCTCCGGATCGTAATTGTCCGGGTAGAACTTTTTGGCCAGGGCGTAGTATTCGGCCGGGGTGATCTTGTTGCGATTCTTGAGCCCGCGGTCCCAGGACGTGTTGGCGATCATGCCCCAGGAGATGTCGGCGTCGCCGGCGCAACTGTTGATGCCCCAGTGCATGAACAGGCCCAGGCGCCCCTCGCCGAACCACTGCGCGTCAGGGTGCGTCGTTCGCTGGAACGTCCCGCCGCCGTACTGCTGCGGGATCTGGATGATTCGATGCTGCTCGCTGGCGGTACTGCTGTTGGCACACATGCTTGTTCCTTCTGTTACCTCGTTAACTGGTTAACTCGTTGACTGGTTAACTCGTCCAACTCGAAGTCCAATTAACCAGTTAACCAGTTAACCAACACTACTCGCTGAACGGCCCGCGCTGCAGGCCGTGAACGTCCACCATGCCCTGGCGGGCCCAGCGGATCCAACTGTCGATCTCGTCGCCGGGCGGGGCGAGACGGCGGTAGTCGGCCTCCATCGCATCCAGATCGTACGCCACGCGGCGGAAGCTGAAGCGCCCGTCCTCCATCAGCATGCACTGCGCCCGCGGGTCGCCGTCGCGCGGCTGGCCGACAGTCCCGACGTTCACCAGTTTCTTGCCGGCGGCCTCGATGAGCATAGCGGTATGCGAGTGCCCGCACAAGACCACGTCCTGCGCGACGCCGGCCAACAGGACCTCGAAGACTTCGCTGTCGGTCTCGCTGGTGAAGTACGCCTTTTGTCCCGGCACGTCGTGGGTGAGCAGATATCGCGTGCCATCGAGAACGACCTCGATCCGCTCGGGCAGGGCGGCCAGGTATTCCTGCTCGCTTGGCGTGATGGCCCCGCCGTAGCACTGCACGTCGTGATTGCCGCGGATGATCTTGCTGCACCGCCGACGGACCAGGTCGAGGCACTGGCTGGGCTGCCAGCCGTACGAGATCACGTCGCCCAGACACCATGTTTCATCCACGTCGGCAAAGGCATCGAGCACGGCCTTCAGGGCGTGGTAGTTGGCGTGGATGTCGGCGATCAGCAGGATCAAGAGAATGCTCTCAGCTATCAGCTATCGGCTGTCAGCAATCAGTTCCGAACTGAAAGCTGATAGCTGAAAGCTGACAGCTTTCGTCTGGAAATACTCCAACTGCTTGGGCAGGTTACCCATCCAGAAGGCGGCGTTGTGCTTGCCGGGAAGCACCTGCCACTGGTGCGGCACCGATGCCGCTTCCAGGGCGGCGTGGGCGGCGTTGTTTTCTTTTTCAAACAGGCCGTCCTGTTGGCCGCACAGAAGCGAGAGCACCAGGCCCTTGCGCTTGGCCAGCTCGGTGATCTGCTGCGGGTTGAACAGCGCCGGGCGCGATCCGGCTGGGCCCATGGCGGCCGTCAGTCCCCAGGTGCGGTCGATCTTGCCCTTCCATCGCGCCGGCGTGATGCAGGCGCTGAGCCCGCCGACGGCCGAGAACAGCTCCGGGTGCGCCAGGCCGATGTGCAGCGCGCCCCAGCCGCCCATCGAGTTGCCGCTGATCCAGTGCCCGCCGTCGCGGATGCGGTAGCCCTGCTTCTTCAGCGACGCGATGAGCTCCTTGGTGACGAACGTCTCGGCGAAGTTCGTCCCGCCATGGTCGACCCACCACGAGTTGGGCCCGGCGGTGGGCGCGACGATGATCCGCTGGTACTTATCCGCCAGTGGCGCCAGGGGCAGCATCTTCGGCCAATCGGTGTGGTCGCCGTCGACGCCGTGGAGCAGCACGACCAAGGCATAAAGCTTGTCGCCTTTTTCATAACTGGCCGGCAGAACCACCGTGACTGAAAAGTCCTTCTTGAACGAGTCGCTATGGATGACGACGACGCGCGAGGCGGTGTCTTTCTGGGGCAGGGTTTGCTGGGCGATTGCAGCCGCCGCACAAACAACCGCTATTACAGCGACAATGATAAGGCCCGAGCTACGAAGGGTCCGCCGCGCCATCAGCCTACCGCCTCCGCCTGCTTGACCCGCACGATCTGCGTGCAGTCCTGGCGATTCTTACGGAAGGCGGTCGGGCTCAGGCCATGGCGCTCCTTGAAGGCGTTGCTGAAGGCAAAGGGCGAGTCGTAGCCGACCAGTTTGGCGACGGTCTCGACGGAATGGTCGCGGGCCATCAGCAGGTTGGCCGCGCGGCGCATCCGCAAGTATCCCAGGTACGCCTGCGGATACGTGCCGGTCTCTTCGTGGCAGAGCCGTCCAAGGTGGCGATCGGAGATGTTCATGAATTCGGCCATGTGCTCGACGGTCCAGAGCTGGCCCAGGTCGGCCTCGATGGCGGCCCACAGTTCGGCCAGGCGGCGCGGTTTGGGCGGGCTGTGGATCAGGCAGCGGCATTCGGCGTCGATCAGGGCGACCATGCTTTCCAGCACGCTGGTGTCGGCCCGCACCGACAGCTCGCGGAAGAGGTTCTCGACGCCCATGTGCAGCCCTGTCACCTCGGCGGGGTACAGCGTCGGGGCAGGCATGCTTTCCAGCATCGACTCATCGGCGCCCTGGGAATACATCACCGCGCAGAGCTCCCACTTGTAGCCCTTGAGGCCGCGGACGGCCACCTCGCATCCGGGGCGGCAGAGGAAGACGGTGTTCTTCTCGGCCACCTGCCACTGCCCGTCGATGTAGAATCGCCCTCGCCCGCCGAAGGTGACGATCACCTGCGCGCAGGCATGGCTGCGGGCGTACGACCAGCATTCGGGCGTCCAGACGTGCTGGCCGACAAAGGTGATTCCGGGGCGCTGCAGGTGCACCAGTTCCGAGCAGTGGATTGCCCGGTCGCTGGCGCCGCGCCCCACGTAGTGCCCTTCCTGCCAATTGAACTCAAGCGGTTTCTTGTTCGTCTTCGTCATGATTTTGCCGTGATTGAGAGGTTACTTCGTGCCGTGATGGGTTGATTATACCCATATATTCGCGAGGGGGGAAGAAGTTCAGGACATTATCGTCAGGCAGGGGCCTCGATGCCAGCACACGCCCAGACGGGTGCCACGCACAACTCCGTTGTGCGTGTCCCTGAGCATTGAAACTCGGGGAACGCGGACGAGACGCCCGCGACACGTCAGGGAGCATGGGCGAGACGCCCATGCCACTCACGGGCGAGACGCCCGTGCCACGTCTCTGCTGCGGAAGTTGGCCGGGCTCATCCCGCGATATCGCTTGAAGGCCTTGGAGAACGCGAACCCATCTTCGTACCCGACCCTGCGCGCCACGTGGTCGATCGTTTGATCGCCGTCGAGCAGGCCCACCGCGCGGTTCATCCGCAGCATCGTCACGTATCGCATCGGGCTGGCGAGGGTTTCCTGGCGGCAGATCAACCACAGGTGACGCTCCGACATGTTGGCCGCAGCCGCCAGTTCGGACAGCGTCCACGCCCGGGCCAGGTCGGCCTCGACCTGCTGCCACAGCCCCGTCAGGCGCAGCGGCGCCTGCGGATTGCCCACCAGCCGCCGTGCCTGCGCGTCGATCAGCGCCAACCAGGCGTCCATCACCTCGATGTCGGCACGGGCGACGAACTCGCGGTGCAGGCCCTGGATCGCCGAGCGAAGCGGCTCGGCCTCGGCGTGCACGATCCCCGCCGCCGGAACCTGCGAGAGAAATCGCGCCCGGTGCTGGGGGTAGTACAGCACGATCGCCTGGTGCCAGCGGTGATTCCTGCAGCCGCGCTGACCGGCGGTCTGAGCGGGGCGGCCCAGAAAGACGTCGTTGGCTCTCATCGTACGCCATTGCCCGTCGATCCACCGCTGCCCCTGGCCGCCAAACGTCGCCAGAAGGTCGTAGCAGGTCGTGGCCGAGATGTCGACAAAGTCTCTGCTGTAGTCGGCCAGCGCCAACCAATACATTCCCCAGCGACTCCTCATGACGGGCAGTTGCGAGCTGTGCACGGAAGCAATACGGGAGGAAACGCCCGATTTCAGGCAATCCGCCCCCGGTCCGACAGTATCATTCTTGGACATACTATCTCACCATCGGTTCATGGCAACCCGGCACGGGAGAGCAGGAGCCAGGCGGCAGAAGGAGTTCACCCGATTCGCTGCTTGCCGCCCATGAATGTACCTTGAGATCATCGGCTCTGGAAACACAATATCATTTTGAGACATAAGATTGTCAGTTTCAGCCATTCCACTTTTTGGCCGTTTGGCGTACCATCCCCCGCGTCGAGTTGCTTCAGGGAATGACTGGAGTAGCTTTGACGCCTGTTTTTGATCTGGTTTCGTTCCGGTCTGTCTTTAGGAGAATTTTGCTGCCTGACGAGGAGGCAGCCTCCAAACAGTTTTCGCCAAGGCAGCCTTTGTGCGCCTTGGCTGGGCAGAACAAATTTCAGGATGGTCCCGGCCCCCGGCCGGAGAAAGGAGATCATCACAAGTCGGTGACTTGCAGGAACCATAGAGGAAGGTTCACGATGGATCGCAACAACGCAGGGATGCACCAGGCAGAACAGGAAACTAGCTTTTCTTTTACGCACAGGAGAATCAAATGAAGCACACTATTACAGCAGTTTTAGCAGTCGGTCTGGTGATGGTCTTGGCTGGCGCGGCACGGGCAGCGACCACCGTCTTCGATATGGAGGCCGACTATCTGGCCGCTTGGCCGAACACTGCGACGGCAGGAGCTCCTGGCGGCATCTGGGGCGACACGGGCACGGTGGGTAACAGCAAGTGGCAGGCATTGGCTGTGGATTATGTTGCCAACGCAACGACGCCCATGTACTCAGCCCCTGACTCATGGAGAATCTATTACATGGATGGCACCGCTAACTCGAACTTCCCCGCTTGGACCGAAGTGGATTTTAACCCAAATGCTGGTGGCCTTGTCAATGTCTATGACAACAACCATGACCAGATCGGCCACTGGAGGCCCGTGCTGAGGTGGACATCCGATGTGTCCGGCACGATTACGATCACTGGCTTGGGGGGAGGCGGTTCGGATGGGTGGGGCGATTGCCAGGTAAGAATAGTGAAGAATGGCAACTTTGCCAGCCCCCTGTGGGATTCAGGTCTGCAGGGCAATGGCACCAGAGTGTCAATGGGGTCCGTAGTGGTCACCGTTGCGCCGGGCGACACCTTGGATTTCACATCAGTGAACACCGGGGCTGGACAATGGGCCGGTTGGAATGATGTGATTGCAACCGGCGATGTTCTAGTCCCCGAGCCGGCGACGATGAGCCTGCTGGCCATCGGCGGTCTGGCGGCCCTGATTCGCCGCCGCAGGGCCTAGGAGTGTAATCAATCAACCGGCTCAAGGTGAGCCGGAGGCCTCTGGCCATGCCGGATAGAAGGATCGGCGCCGGGGAGCCAAAGTCAGTGTCGGCGGCCGTCCTGCAGAGCCTTGGCAAAGCAGGACGGCCGCCCGCCTGAGGGGTGTCGTGATCGAGCACGCATCGCAGAAAACTTCGAGGAGGTGTTACGAAAAATCACGAGAAGGATGAAATGCACCAGGAGAATCAGGAAACCGCTCTTTCAGGCATACAGGAGAATCAGATGAAACACACTCTTGCAGCAGTTCTAGCAGTCGGTCTGATGTTGGCCTTGACCGGTGCGGCCCAGGCGGCAGTAGGCGATCCGATCGATCCCGCCGGATTTACGGCCGACGCGGACAGTTTGTATCCATGGGATGGCCCCGCGCGTACTCCGATCGCCGCCTTCAACGGCAGCGGCTTAAGTGGCACCAACCACTCGGGAGGCGACAACATTTCGAATAGTTGGTTTACACAGACCGGCGTCGGCAGCGAACCCTGGACCGCCGGACAACGTTGGCTCATGGTCAACATGGGTGCGGATTATGCCATCGGCCAGCTTCAGATCTGGAACTACAATGAGCCCGGCTGGGGCGGCCCCGACGGCGGCGACCGCGGCGCCAAAGACGTCTCGATCTGGTACCAGACGTCGGCGGGCACGGGGGCGATCCCGGTCGGCTCCGGCGGCGACAGTCAAGGGCAGGCCTTTGTCTCCACCGGCTGGACATTGCTGGGCGATTACACGCTGAGCAAGGCGACGTCGGACCCCACTGGCATCACCGACGCGCTCGATCCGGCAGACTTCCAGGCCCGGTATGTTCTCATCGAGATCCACACCAACTACGCCACCAATGGAAATGCCAACGAAACCGGCATTGGCGAAGTGCGGTTCCTCGAAGGTGCCGTCGGCGATGTCCCCGAGCCGGCGACGATGAGTCTGCTGGCCATCGGCGGCGCGGCGGCCTTGATCCGCCGACGTATCCATGCTGCTTCTTAGAGTTTGTAAATGCGAGTGACCGTCCTGCGACGCCCTCGGGCGGAGCAGGACGGCCGGTCGCTGCATTTACCGCCAGTGCCCAAGACAATACCAATTTCTTCTCAGGAGAACTCAGATGCGAAAGACAATCGCGTTAGCGTTGGCGGTTGGCCTCGTGTTGTCGCTGGCCGGCGCGGCCCAAGCCGTCATCTACGGCGGCGATCCCAGCCAGGTCGGTTCGTACGTCAACGTGACGTATTTGAGCACCCCCGCCACGGGCGTGTTTGCCACAGCCGATCCGGGATACTACGCCGGCAACCCCGACGCGGCGAGCCTGACCGGAGGCTACGACCAGATCCCATATAGCGATCTGTTCCAGACCTTTGTGGTTCCCGCCGGACCGCCGGACACCAAGTTCCAGTTGACGGCGATCTATTGGAACATCGGCAATTTCAACGAGTATCAGAATGGTTGGCGCGAGGACATTCTCAACTTCAACGTCAGCACGTACAGCGGGTCGCCCACATTCCCCAGCAAGTCCGGAGTTGGGACGGTCCTGGCTTCAGAAAATCTGCTGACCGGAAGCCCCGCCGGGGCATACTACGGCGGCGTACCGTGGAACCCGGTGATGGCCGAATGGGCGCTCGACACGGCCATCCTCCTCGACCCCGGAACCACGTACGTCTTTCAGTCTCAACTGGTGTGGCGAGAGGACTGGTATTGGCAACAGACCGCTGCTTACAGTGCCACGATGGCGTACTTGGGGTCCTCATACACCACTAACACGCTGGGCGGCGGCTTGCTCCAAGACGGGTACATGGCCTGGTACGGCGGCAAGCAGATCGTGATGGCCCTGGCCTTCGACGGCGAGTATGTCACCAGCGACATCCCCGAGCCGGCGACGATAAGCCTGCTGGCCATCGGCTCCCTCGCGGCGATGATGCGCCGTCGCAGGGCCTGACGTGCGGGAGCAGGATAGTGGTTAGCCGCAGAGGTCGCTGAGGGAAGAGGTTTTTTTGTCTCTTCACATCCTCAGCGGCCTCTGCGGGCGGCAGTCATCGCCTTTCGCCAAGTCCCTTGGCGGCTATTTTCGCGGCTCGAACGTGCGCTCGTCGATCACGTTGCCGTTGAGGTCGTAGGTTTTCATCTCGCACTTGTCGGCCGTCACCTCGAAGATGCAGTAGCACAGGCTGGCGTAGAACTTCTTGGTATAGGGATTATATTTGTCGGGGATCTTGGTCTGCCCGCGCAGCGGCGCGCCGGCCGCACCGCTGGTGATCGAGGTGACGCCCTTGTCGGCGGGCAGTTCGCTGCGCTCGTAGTTGTGGTCGTGGCCGACGATCATGGCCGTGGCCTTGTACCTGGCCAGCAGCGGCAGGATGACGTTGCGGCTGGCGAGCATCGTCGCTTCGGGAATCTTCGCGTGCGAGCCGCTCGTCCATCCCGGATAGTGCGACATCAGGAAGATGAACTTCGCCTTGGAGTCCTTGAGCACGCCTTCGAGCCACTTGGTGTTGTCCGAGGCGGCCTCCCACTTCTGCGTGCCGTCGATACCGATCAGCAGCGTCTGGCCGATCTGCTGCGACCAGTTCTTGGCCCGACCGTCGCCGCCGGGGGTGTAGAACAGATCGGAATATTCCGGGCAGTTGTTCTCGTGATTGCCGATCACCGGGTACGTCGGCACGAACGTCATCAGGCCCTTGGCCGGACCGAAGAACTCGCGGTCCCAGATCTCGTCGCTGCCGCCGCTGGTGACCATGTCGCCGCTGAAAAGCATCAGGTCCGGCTTGGACTTGGCGATCGCTTCGGCCACCATCTGCCACCGCTGCCAATGCGTGCGGCAGTCGCCCGTGGCCGCAAAGCGGAAGCTCTGCCCGTCGCTGGCCGGAACGGTCACCGTGAACGGCCCGGCCGACGACGACGCCTTGCCGCAAACGGCCGCGGCCGCATACGTGAAGCTCTTGGTCCCCGCCGCCAGCGGCACCTGGAGGCGGTGATAGAACCCGCGCTGACTCGAGGCCGTCGTCTCCTTGCCGGCGTCGCTCTTGGCCGTCACCGTCACCACCGCAGGCAGGTTCGTGCGGCAGATTACGGTGAACGACTCGGCGCTGATGGCCCCCAGCGCCGGACCGGTGCGAATCGCCAGCGCCTCGGGCGCCAACAGTTCCACCCGCGCGGCGAGCTTGGCGGCGTCGGACTTCGCGTCGCCCGCGGCCGTCACCACGATCACATTCTCGCCCTTGACGAGGTACTTGGCCGGGTCCAGCGGAATGGCCGCATAGGATATCTTCGCGATGGGCCCTTCCACGAGCTTGCCGTTGATCGTGCAGCTCTTCTGCCCTGCCCCCGGCGCCACCGCCAGGCCGCCCACGGCAGAGAGGTCCGCCACGGTGAACACCGCCTTGGCCGTCACGGTGCCCGCCTCGCCCGCGGCCGTCGTCCACGCCGCCCCGGTCAGGACGTTCTTGGCATCCCCCGGCTGGCCCTGCGCGGCGGCAGCCAGCATGACAACAGTGATAGCAGAGCAGCTAAACCACGACAGGGGCTTGTGCATGATCATGACAGAGCCTTCCTTTCGAGTGCAGGGGAAATCTTGTCGCAACCTACGATACCAAAATCACAGTTCGCGAAGAACCCTATCTGCCGCTTGCGGCAGAGGCACGGCGCAGAGATTCACTTCTTGACGATCTTGAACGTGCGGATCTCGAACGGCGCCAGGGGGACGTACACCGTCGGACCGCCCAGATCGGCCAGGTCGGTCCATTCCATCACGTCGCACTCGACCAGGTGCGCGCCCGCATCGGCCAGCTCCACCGTCGCTTCGGTGCGACAGCCCCGGGTTTCCACCAAGCGCAGCACGAGGCAGTCTGTCTTTTCCGCTTTCTTGAGCACAGCCAGGCTCACGCCCTTGCCGCTGACGATCACCGGCGGGCGGATGGCGGCCGCACGCTTACCCGGCAGCACCAGCGGCGGCTGATTGAGCGCCGCGGCCTGGTCCATCACGTCCGAGTCGATCAGCGCGCCCTCGTGCGGAAGGAGGCTGTAGGTGACCTCGTGGCGGCCCTGGTCGGCGTCGGGGTCGGGGTGCGTGGGGCTGCGCAGCAGGTTGAGGTCCAGCACGTTCTCATGCACCTTGTGGCCGTACTTGCAGTCGTTGAGCAGCGCGACGCCGTACTGGTTGTCGGACAGGTCAACCCAGCGCTGGGCGGCGACCTCGAAGCGGGCCATGTCCCAACTGACATTGCGGTGCGTGTTGCGCCGCACATATCCGTACTGGATCTCGAACGCCGCCGACTCGGACTGGACGTTGACGGCAAAGGCCGTCCGAAGCATGCGGTGGCGCTCCTGCCAGTCGACAACCGTCACAAAGTCCAGCCGCTTGCTGCCGGCAGCAAGATACACGCTCTGTTCGATGCGCGAGCTGCCCACCGCCAGCACGAGGCGAAGCCCCTGGCGCACCGGCCCGGCCCCCAGCGACTCGAGAGCCACCGCCCGCGCCGTCTCCAGGACCTGCTGCTCGTAATAGATATCGATGTCCCACGCGTCCCACGCCGCCGGGCGGTCCTCATACAGCGTCAGCACGTTGCCCCCCCCGCCGGCGGCCAAAATCTCGCGCCGGGCGGCCTTGTCGTACGCGGCCACGACCTGTCCCTCGGCCGACAGCTCATACCGCACCAGATCGTTCTCAAGCACCAGCCCCTGCGGACGACAGGGCGACGCGGAACCCTGGCCCTTTATCAGCGTGACGATTCGCTGAGGCGCCAGCTCCACCGCCGCGACGACCGAACCGTCCGATTCCTGCTGCACCGGGACGCTTCGTCCGGCATCCTCGACCGCTCCGTCCCAGCCGGCGGGCAAGACCACGCTCTGGACGACCGGCGTGTTGAGCGTGTTGACCAGCGTGACCGCTGAGTCGTCGTCCTTCAGCAGCGAGCCGGCAGCCTGGGCGGTCAGGCCCCTGCACTGGCTCAGCGCCTCTGCGTGCTCGCGCTCGGTCTGCTCATAGACCTTGTGAATGCTTGATCCTGGAATGATGTCGTGGAACTGGTTGACCAGCAGGGTCTTCCAGAACCCATCGAACTCCTGCTGCGGATACTCCGCCAGGCCCGCACACGAGCAGAGATACTCCGCCTCGCGCAGCGCCAGCTCGAGCTTGCGATTGCCGCGCTTGGTGCGGCCTTGGGTTGTCAGCGTGCCGCGGTGCAGTTCGAGGTACAGCTCGCCCGACCACACCGGCACGGCCGCGCGATGCTTTTCCAAGCGATCGAAGAACGCCTGCGCCGTGCCAAATTGGACGCGCGGCGCGCCTTCGAGGTCCGCCTGCCGCCGCCCGCGCTCGATGTGCTCGGCCTTGGGGCCCCCGCCGCCGTCGCCGAAACCGAAGAGTACCATCATCTCATCCAGCACGTCGCGCTCGCGGAAGTTCTTCTCGGCCGCGGCCATGCTCTCGGGGCGCAGCGTCGAGTTGTACGTGTTCTCCGGCGGAAAGTGCGTCAGCAGTTCGCTGCCGTCGATCCCGCGCCAGCGGAACGTCGTGTGCGGGAACTTGTTGAACTGGCTCCACGACATCTTCTGCGTCAGGAAGTAGTCCACGCCCGCGCGCTTCATGATCTGCGGCATCGACGCCGAATAACCGAATACGTCGGGGATCCACAGATTCCGCACGTCGATGCCAAACTCGTCCTTGAAAAAATTCTTGCCGTGCAGCACCT